>NZ_JBMIRS010000106.1:37500-48386 GCF_049198005.1 Paracidovorax sp. MALMAid1276
CAGCGACTTACATTCAGTGGCAAGGTTAACCGAATAGGGAAGCCGTAGAGAAATCGAGTCCGAATAGGGCGAATTCAGTCGCTGGGTGTAGACCCGAAACCAAGTGATCTATCCATGGCCAGGATGAAGGTGCCGTAACAGGTACTGGAGGTCCGAACCGACTAGTGTTGCAAAACTAGCGGATGAGCTGTGGATAGGGGTGAAAGGCTAAACAAACTTGGAAATAGCTGGTTCTCTCCGAAAACTATTTAGGTAGTGCCTCAAGTATTACCTTCGGGGGTAGAGCACTGTTTAGGCTAGGGGGTCATGGCGACTTACCAAACCTATGCAAACTCCGAATACCGAAGAGTACAGCTTGGGAGACAGAGCACCGGGTGCTAACGTCCGGACTCAAGAGGGAAACAACCCAGACCGCCAGCTAAGGTCCCTAAAATTGGCTAAGTGGGAAACGAAGTGGGAAGGCTAAAACAGTCAGGATGTTGGCTTAGAAGCAGCCATCATTTAAAGAAAGCGTAATAGCTCACTGATCGAGTCGTCCTGCGCGGAAGATGTAACGGGGCTAAGCCAGTTACCGAAGCTGCGGATGTGCAATTTATTGCACGTGGTAGGAGAGCGTTCTGTAGGCCTGTGAAGGTGTCTGGTAACGGATGCTGGAGGTATCAGAAGTGCGAATGCTGACATGAGTAGCGTTAAAGGGGGTGAAAAGCCCCCTCGCCGTAAGCGCAAGGTTTTCTACGCAACGTTCATCGGCGTAGAGTGAGTCGGCCCCTAAGGCGAGGCAGAGATGCGTAGCTGATGGGAAACAGGTCAATATTCCTGTACCGATCAATAGTGCGATGTGGGGACGGAGAAGGTTAGCTCAGCCAACTGTTGGATATGTTGGTTCAAGCCTGTAGTCGTGCCTGGTAGGCAAATCCGCCGGGCTTAGATGAGGGGTGATAACGAGGCTGCTTGCAGCCGAAGTGAGTGATACCCTGCTTCCAGGAAAAGCCACTAAGCTTCAGCTATTGACGACCGTACCGCAAACCGACACTGGTGCGCGAGATGAGTATTCTAAGGCGCTTGAGAGAACTCAGGAGAAGGAACTCGGCAAATTGATACCGTAACTTCGGGAGAAGGTATGCCGCAAGTAGGTGAACTTGTACAAAGGGAGCCCAACGCGGTTGCAAAAAATCGGTGGCTGCGACTGTTTAATAAAAACACAGCACTCTGCAAACACGAAAGTGGACGTATAGGGTGTGACGCCTGCCCGGTGCTGGAAGATTAAATGATGGGGTGCAAGCTCTTGATTGAAGTCCCAGTAAACGGCGGCCGTAACTATAACGGTCCTAAGGTAGCGAAATTCCTTGTCGGGTAAGTTCCGACCTGCACGAATGGCGTAACGATGGCCACACTGTCTCCTCCTGAGACTCAGCGAAGTTGAAATGTTTGTGATGATGCAATCTCCCCGCGGAAAGACGGAAAGACCCCATGAACCTTTACTGTAGCTTTGTATTGGACTTTGAACAGATCTGTGTAGGATAGGTGGGAGGCTTTGAAGTGAGGTCGCTAGATCTCATGGAGCCAACGTTGAAATACCACCCTGGTGTGTTTGAGGTTCTAACCTAGGTCCATTATCTGGATCGGGGACAGTGCATGGTAGGCAGTTTGACTGGGGCGGTCTCCTCCCAAAGCGTAACGGAGGAGTTCGAAGGTACGCTAGTTACGGTCGGACATCGTGACGATAGTGCAATGGCATAAGCGTGCTTAACTGCGAGACTGACAAGTCGAGCAGATGCGAAAGCAGGACATAGTGATCCGGTGGTTCTGTATGGAAGGGCCATCGCTCAACGGATAAAAGGTACTCTGGGGATAACAGGCTGATACCGCCCAAGAGTTCATATCGACGGCGGTGTTTGGCACCTCGATGTCGGCTCATCTCATCCTGGGGCTGTAGCCGGTCCCAAGGGTATGGCTGTTCGCCATTTAAAGAGGTACGTGAGCTGGGTTTAAAACGTCGTGAGACAGTTTGGTCCCTATCTTCCGTGGGCGCTGCAGATTTGAGGAAGCCTGCTCCTAGTACGAGAGGACCGGAGTGGACACACCTCTGGTGTATCGGTTGTCACGCCAGTGGCATTGCCGAGTAGCTAAGTGTGGAAGAGATAACCGCTGAAAGCATCTAAGCGGGAAACTCGTTTCAAGATGAGATCTGCCGGGGCCTTGAGCCCCCTGAAGAGTCGTTCAAGACCAGGACGTTGATAGGCAGGGTGTGGAAGCGCAGCAATGCGTTAAGCTAACCTGTACTAATTGCTCGTGCGGCTTGACCCTATAACTTTGATAGCTACCCCAGCGCTACAACACAGCGCTGAAGCTTCAGAGTCTGTTATGCCAAGTTAGACGCAGTCAAAACACACAATCTGATTCCAGACTCTATGAATTCGCCAGGCAGTTCCAATGAACTGCCCAGCACCAAGTTATGCCTGATGACCATAGCAAGTTGGTCCCACTCCTTCCCATCCCGAACAGGACAGTGAAACGACTTTGCGCCGATGATAGTGCGGGTTCCCGTGTGAAAGTAGGTCATCGTCAGGCTCTTACAGCCCAGAAAACCCCAGCATTCAACCAATGCTGGGGTTTTTTGCTTTCGGCGATGCGTTCACCTGATGTGCCCATCACTACGTCCATGTCGTTGACCTTGTGAACTTGTCAGTCAAGCCACTGAGAAGTGCTCGGTGGAGCAAGTGACCGAGGGATCTCGCGAATTAGCGGTGGCGGCGCCATGTATGCGGACCAAAGGCACTGCGACGTGGGTAAGCTCAGGAGGGGGCGCAATCCATATCCACCAGCTCTCAGCCGCAGGGATAACCCACCGCGGGCCTGACCATCAAGGCGTTGCGCGTTGGGCCGCTGTGAACCGCAGCACGCCATCAGTCCCCGCCGCCCGTTCCACCCGTCCTTCTCCCCACAGGTAATGCAGGTGCGCCAGCGCCTCGCCCATGGCAAACGTCATCTGGTGGGTGTCGAGCGTCCGGCGAAAAAGAATGGGCAGGACGTCTGCAGCGCTCAGTGCCCGGGTTTGTGCGGCCTCCAGAATATCTGCGAGACGGTCCTTGTGATGCCCTTGCAGCTGGGCGATGCGTGTGGCCAAGCCTAAGAAAGGCTTCCCATGCGAAGGAAGTACCAGGGTCTCTGCGGGCAGATCCCGATAGCGCAAGAGCGACGTGAGGAACAGTTCCAGGGGGTTCGCCTCGGGCTCCGTGGCATGCACGCTCACGTTGGTGGAGATGCGGGGCAGCACCATGTCGCCGCTGAGCAGAATGCCCAGCTCTTCGCAATACAGGGCGATGTGCTCCGGGGCATGCCCGTAGCCGCTGATGCACCGCCAGGACCGACCTCCAACGTCGACGGTGTCGCCATCCATCATCCGGCGAAAGCGCTCAGGCAGTGCGGGGACCAGCGTGGGGAAGTAGGATGCCCGGCCGCGCACATGGCTCAAAAACGCTTCGTCATCAGCCCCATGCAGCGCATAGAAATCGGCGCCCGCCTCGCCCCCAAAACCGTGGGGGTCATAGACCGCAACGCGGGCGACGTTGTAGTCAGTGGCGCTGATCCACAACCGGACGTTCCAACGCGCGCACAGCCAATGGGCCAGCCCGATATGGTCAGGGTGCATGTGGGTCACGATGACGCGAAGCACCGGCAAGCCCTCAAGGCTGGACTTGAAGATCTGCTCCCACTGTGCACGGGTGGAAGCGCTGTCGATACAGCAATCCACCACCGTCCAGCCCTCCACCATGGCCCCAGATGCATCGGGATGCCGGTCGCGCAGCAGCCACAGGTTGATGTGGTCCAGTGCAAACGGAAGCGCCATGCGGATCCACTTGATGCCGGGAGCGACCTCGATGGTCTGGCCTTCCGGGGGCAGTGTGTCGCCCATCGGGTAGTGGATCTGATGCTCGAGTGGGTTCATGGAAGCAGCCTGATGGGTTAGCATTGACGTTAACGTAAACGTCATTCACCCAAGGCATTGTAGGCATGCGCGGGCGCCGCCCTGTCTCCTGCGCGAAACCCGCTCTGCCGCGGCAGCACTCCATGGCCCACACCTACACGATCAGCGACCTCGCCAAAGAGTTCGACCTCACCACGCGCGCCATCCGCTTCTATGAAGACATGGGCCTGCTGCAGCCCGAACGCACCGGCCCGGCAGGCCGCAATCGCGTCTACAGCGCCCGCGACCGCACGCGCTTGCGCCTCACGCTCCGGGCCAAGCGCCTGGGCCTGTCGCTCACCGAGGCGAAGGAAATCATTGACCTCTACGACAGTCCCCGCGACACCGGCGTGCAATTGCGCAAGTTCCTCGATGTGCTGGTATTGCACCGAAAGCAGCTGGAGGAACAAATGGCCGACCTGCGGGCCAACCTGGAAGAGGTTCTGGATCACGAGGAAGAGGCGCGCGCCCTGCTGATGAAGGTGGAAAAGCAAAACTGATCCATAATTGACGTTTACGTAAACGTAAATCAGGAGACTGTTTTGAACGCCACCCCTTTAGAGCCCCGCAGCGCGCGGTACGCAGACCGTGTGCGCAGCAGTTTTTCCCGCCAGGGGGCCATGCAGACGCTGGGCGCCCGCCTGGCCCGTATAGAGCCGGGTGCGGTGGACATCGAACTGCACTGGGCCGAAGCGCTCACACAACAGCACGGCTTCCTGCATGCAGGCATGGTGGCCACCGCGCTCGATTCGGCGTGCGGCTATGCGGGCTTTACCCTGATGGCCGAAGACGCGGCCGTCTTGACGATCGAGTTCAAGATCAATTTGCTCGCCCCGGCAAAGGGGGAGCGATTTCGCATGGAAGGCCGGGTGATCAAGCCGGGTCGAACCATCACCGTGTGTGAAGGCCGTGCCATTGCCGTGGACGGCAACGACGAAAAGCTGGTCGCCACCATGAACTGCACCCTCATGTCCGTGACCGGGCGCGAAGCGATCCAAGGCTGAGCCGCTCTCCCCCCCCAACTCAACCCAATCTAAACCATTCCTCCGAGGAGACATTCCATGAGCATCCCCGCCAACCTGCCCGGCCTCAACTTCCAGTTGGGCGAAGACATTGACGCCCTGCGCGACGCGGTGCGCGACTTTGCCCAGGCCGAAATTGCGCCGCGGGCGGCAGAGATCGACAAGAGCGACCAGTTTCCCATGGACCTGTGGCGCAAGATGGGCGATCTGGGTGTGCTCGGCATCACCGTGCCAGAGCAATACGGCGGTGCCGCCATGGGCTATCTCGCCCACATGGTGGCCATGGAAGAAATTTCGCGCGCCAGCGCCTCCGTGGGTCTTTCGTACGGCGCGCACAGCAACCTGTGCGTAAACCAGATCAACCGCAACGGCAACGAGGCGCAAAAGGCCAAATACCTGCCCAAACTCATAAGTGGCGAACACGTGGGCGCGCTGGCCATGAGCGAGCCCGGCGCAGGCTCGGACGTGATCAGCATGAAGCTCAAGGCCGAAGACAAGGGCGGCTACTACCTGCTCAACGGCAGCAAGATGTGGATCACCAATGGCCCCGACGCCGACACGCTGGTGGTGTATGCCAAGAGCGAGCCCGAGATGGGCGCGCGCGGCGTGACCGCCTTCCTGATCGAAAAAGGCATGAAGGGCTTCTCGATCGCGCAGAAGCTCGACAAGCTCGGCATGCGTGGCAGCCACACCGGCGAACTGGTGTTCCAGGATGTCGAAGTGCCGGCGGAGAACGTGCTGGGCAGCGTGAACGGCGGCGCCAAGGTGCTGATGAGCGGCTTGGACTATGAGCGCGCCGTGCTCACCGGCGGCCCGCTGGGCATCATGCAGTCGGTCATGGACAACGTGATCCCTTACATTCACGACCGCAAGCAGTTCGGCCAGAGCATTGGGGAGTTTCAGCTCATCCAGGGCAAGGTGGCCGACATGTATACCGTGCTGCAGGCCGGCCGTTCGTTTGCCTACACCGTGGCCAAGAACCTGGACATGCTGGGCACCGACCATGTGCGCCAGGTCCGCAAGGACTGCGCCAGCGTCATCCTGTGGTGTGCCGAGAAGGCCACCTGGATGGCCGGCGAAGGCGTGCAGATCTTCGGCGGCAACGGGTACATCAACGAATATCCGCTGGGCCGCCTGTGGCGTGACGCCAAGCTGTACGAGATCGGTGCCGGCACCAGCGAGATCCGCCGCATGCTGATCGGCCGCGAGCTGTTTGCAGAAACCTGCTGATCTGCCGATCCACCGTTTGAAAGAGCCTCGACCCACCATGACCACCTCCATCGAAGACCTGTTTGTCCACAACCGCGCCTGGGCGGCCCAGATGGAGCGCGAGCGCCCCGGCTTCTTCACCGGCCTGCTGGCGCAGCAAAAGCCCAAGTACATGTGGATCGGCTGCTCGGACAGCCGGGTGCCGGCCAACCAGATCACGGGCCTGGAGCCTGGCGAAGTCTTTGTGCACCGCAACGTGGCCAACGTCGTGGTGCCCACCGACCTCAACTGCCTGTCCACCATCCAGTACGCGGTCGACCAGCTGCGCGTGGAACACCTGATGGTGGTGGGCCACTATGGCTGCGGCGGCGTGCTGGCCGGCCTCGAGGGCATGCGCGTGGGCCTGGCCGACAACTGGATCCGCCACGTGTCCGACGTGCGTGACCGCCACCGCGACCTGATCGCATCCGTCGAGCCGCAGTGGCGCCACGATGTGCTGTGCGAGCTGAACGCCATCGAACAGGTGGTGAACGTGGCCCAGAGCACGGTCATGCTGGACGCCTGGGGCCGGGGCCAGAAGGTGACGCTGCACGGCTGGTGCTATGGCCTCAAGGACGGTCTCATCAAGGACATGCACATGACCGTGGACAGCACCGAAGGGCTGGAGGCCATCTACAAGGCGGCCATCGACGGGGTGGCCGCCGTGAAGCGGCAGTAACGCGGCCGCACATACACCGCAGTCCGCGCACAGCCACCACGCCCGGCCCGCCATGTTTCCGCAGCGCCTGGATGCACCCGAGGCCTATGGCATTGCCAAGGCGATGATGGACGGCTTCAACCGGCACTACCGGTTGTTCCGCACCGAGTCCGCGCGCGCCAAGCACCGTTTCGAGACGGCCGACTGGCATGGCCAGCAGCGGGCGCAGCGCGAGCGCATCGAGTTCTACGACCTGCGGGTGAAGGAATGCGTGCGTCGCCTGGCCAAGGAGTTTGGCGCGGGCGAGCTGCCCATGGACGTGTGGCACCAGGTCAAGCTCCACTACATCGGCCTGCTGGTCAACCACCACCAGCCCGAGCTGGCCGAGACCTTCTTCAACTCGGTCACCTGCAAGATCTTGCACCGCACGCATTTCCACAACGACTTCATCTTTGTGCGGCCTGCGGTGAGCACCGAGTACATCGAGAACGACGAGCCCGCCGCGCGGCCCACCTACCGGGCCTACTACCCCAGGCGCGACACGCTCCACGAAACGTTCCAGGCCATCATCGAGAACTTCCAGCTCCAGCGCGACTTTGCCGACCTGCCGCGCGACACGGCCTGGGTGGTGGCCGCCATGCGCAACCGGCTGGACAAGGTCAAGCTGCGCACCAACTTCCAGGTGCAGGTGCTCACCAGCCTGTTCTACCGGAACAAGGCCGCCTACGTGGTGGGCAAGGTCATCAACGGCTTTCATGAAGTGCCGTTTGCGCTGCCCATCCTGCACGACGACAACGGCAAACTCTGCATCGACGCCGCCTTGTTTGGCGAAGACGACCTGCAGATGCTGTTCAGCTTTGCGCGCGCCTACTTCATGGTGGACATGGAGGTGCCCAGCGCCTACGTGCAGTTCTTGCGCAGCCTCATGCCGCGCAAGCCGCGTGCCGAGATCTACAACGCCCTGGGCCTCGCCAAGCAGGGCAAGACGCTGTTCTACCGAGACTTTCTCTACCACCTGAAGCACTCCACCGACCGGTTCCGCATCGCGCCCGGCATCAAGGGCATGGTCATGCTGGTGTTCGACCTGCCGAGCTTTCCGTTCGTGTTCAAGCTCATCAAGGACCACTTCCCGCACCAGAAGGACACCACGCGCGAGCAGGTCAAGGCCAAGTACCTGCTGGTCAAGCAGCACGACCGCGTGGGCCGCATGGCCGACACGCTGGAGTACAGCGAGGTGGCCTTCCCGCGCGAGCGATTCGACGATGCGCTCATTGCCGAGATCGAGAAGTTCGCGCCCAGCCAGCTGGAGATCAGCGACCGCGATGGCGACGGCCAGACCGAGGTCATCATCAAGCATCTCTACATCGAGCGGCGCATGATCCCGCTCAACATCTACCTGCAGGAGGCCTTCGACACCGGCCTGTCCGACCCGCGCGCGCGCCAGCAGATGGAGCGCAGCGTCATCGAATACGGCAATGCCATCAAGGACCTCGTGGCCGCCAACATCTTCCCTGGCGACATGCTCTGGAAGAACTTCGGCGTCACGCGCAATGGCAAGGTCGTGTTCTACGACTACGACGAGATCGAGTACCTCACCGACTGCCACTTCCGCCGCGTGCCCGCGCCGCGCAACGAAGAGGAGGAGATGAGCGGCGAGATCTGGTACAGCGTCGGCCCGCGCGACGTGTTCCCCGAGACCTTCGGCCCCTTCCTGCTCGGCAACGATGCGGTGCGCGAGGTCTTCATGCAGCACCATGCCGACCTGCTCGACGCCGCGTTCTGGCAGTCGCACCAGGCGCGCATCCGGGCCGGCCACATGTTCGACGTATTCCCTTACGACGCCGACCGGCGCTTCGTGCCGACCACCGCGGAGCCGCAGTAGCCGGCCCGCACCGCCAACCCTTCCACCCCCCCCATTTCAGGAGACCTTTCATGACTGCATCCTCCCAAGACCCCATCGTCATCGTCGGCGCCGCACGCACCCCCATGGGCTCGCTGCAGGGCGACTTCGCGAGCCTGGCTGCGCACGACCTGGGCGGCGCCGCCATCCAGGCCGCCATCGAGCGTGCCGGTGTGTCGCCCGACGCGGTGGGCGAAGTGCTGTTCGGCAACTGCCTGATGGCCGGCCAGGGCCAGGCGCCAGCGCGCCAGGCGGCCTTCAAGGGCGGGCTGCCCAAGGGCGCGGGCGCGGTCACGCTCAGCAAGATGTGCGGCTCGGGCATGAAGGCCGCGATGATGGCGCACGACATGCTGCTGGCGGGCGCGCACGACGTGATGGTGGCGGGCGGCATGGAGAGCATGACCAATGCCCCTTACCTGCTGCAGAAGGGGCGTGGTGGCTACCGCCTGGGCCATGACCGCATCTTCGACCACATGATGCTCGACGGCCTGGAAGATGCTTACGAACCCGGCCGTAGCATGGGCACCTTCGGCGAGGACTGCGCCGCCAAGTACCAGTTCACGCGCGAGCAGCAGGACGCGTTTGCCACCGCCAGCGTGCAGCGGGCCAAGGCGGCCACCGAATCTGGCGCCTTTGCGGCCGAGATCGTGCCCGTGACGGTGAAGGACCGCAGCGGCGAGCGCGTGGTGTCGGTGGACGAAGGTCCCGGCAAGGTCAAGCTCGAAAAGATCGCCTCCCTGAAGCCTGCGTTCAAGAAGGACGGCACCATCACCGCCGCCTCCAGCTCCAGCATCAACGACGGCGCCGCAGCGCTCGTGATGATGCGCGAGTCCACCGCCAAGAAGCTGGGTTGCAAGCCCCTGGCCCGCATCGTGAGCCACGCCACGCACGCCCAAGAGCCCGAGTGGTTTGCCACCGCCCCGCTGGGCGCCACGCAGAAAGCGCTGGCCAAGGCCGGCTGGGAAGTGAGCGACGTGCAGCTGTGGGAGATCAACGAGGCCTTCGCCGTGGTGCCCATGGCGCTGATGAAGGAACTGAATCTGCCGCACGACAAGGTCAACGTGAACGGCGGCGCCTGCGCACTGGGCCACCCCATTGGCGCCAGCGGCGCGCGCATCATGGTCACGCTGATCCATGCGCTCAAGGCCCGTGGCCTGACCAAGGGCCTGGCCACGCTGTGCATCGGCGGCGGCGAGGCGACGGCCGTGGCGCTGGAGCTGGTGTGATGCAAGGCGCCCGCGCCTGCGAGCGCGTGCGCCGGTGCCTCTACCTGTGAATGCTTCAATATTGATAGCTGTCAGCGCTTGATGGTAAAGCGCTGACGGCCAATTTGACTCAAAAATATGAACTCCATCCTTGTCATTGGCGGGTCCCGGGGCATTGGCCTGGAGCTGGTGCGCCAGTACACCGAGGCGGGCCGCCGCGTGATCGCCACCGTGCGGGACGACGCAGGCCGCGAGCGCGTGCGGGCCCTGGGCGCCGAGGCGCTGACGGTGGATGTGGCCAACCCGGCGAGCGTGAGCGGCCTGGCCTGGCAGCTCGATGGCGAGAAGATCGACACCGCCTGGTACGTGGCCGGGGTGATCCGCCGCCCGAACGCGCTCACCCCACCCACGCAGCAGGACTTTGACGCCGTCATGCACACCAACGTGCTGGGCGCGATGCAGGCCATCCCGCAGGTGGCCCCTCTGGTGGCCGAGGCCGGTGGCGTGTTCGCCTTCCTCTCGTCCTCCATGTCGCAGATCGGCAGCGTGCCGAACAGCGGCTCCTGGCTGTACCGCACCAGCAAGGCCGCGCTCAACATGGCGGTGGCGGCAGCCCAGCATGATTACCCCGGCGCCACGCTGGTCACCATCGACCCCGGCTGGGTGCAGACCGACATGGGCGGTGACAGCGCGCCGCTGACGGTGGAGGGCAGCGTGCGCGGCCTGCGCAGCACGGTGGCAGGCCTGACGCCCGCCGACAAGGGCCGCCTGCTGCACCACGACGGCCGCCGTGCCGCGCACTGGTGAGAGCTTGAATTCCAACCCGCCCGTTCACGCTGAGCCTGTCGAAGCGCAGCGCGAGGCTTCGACAGGCTCAGCCCGAACG
>NZ_JBMIRS010000138.1:0-39541 GCF_049198005.1 Paracidovorax sp. MALMAid1276
AGCCCAGGGTGGCCCCCTGGGCGCAGGCGGTAGTACCGCGCGAGACCGGTTTATCGCGCGGTGCAGCCGATGCTCCTTCTGCCGCGCAGACTCCTAGGGTGCTCAGGGGTGGCTGCGCAGCCACTCGGTGAACGCCCCCACCGGCATGGGCCGCGCATACAGGTATCCCTGGTATTGCGCAATGCCCCGGCCTGCCACCCAGTCGAGCTGCTCCTGCGTCTCCACGCCTTCGGCCACGGCGGTGAGCTTCATCAGGGTGGACAACGAGACGATCAGGTCGGCCAGTGAGCGGTTGGCGTCGGGGGCCTGGATGAAGGTCTTGTCGATCTTGAGGGTGTGGATGGGAAAGCGCTGCAGGTAGGCCAGGTTCGAATAGCCCGTGCCGAAGTCGTCCAGCGCAATGGTCAGGCCCAGCGCCGACAGCTCGCGCAGCACGCCCAGCACATGCTGGTCTTCGCCCATCAGGATGGACTCGGTGATCTCCAGCTCCATGCGCGCGGGGTTCACGCCGGCCTGGCGCAGCACGCCGGTGATGTCGTGCAGCAGGCCGGGCGAGGCAAACTGCCGCGGCGAGAGGTTGACCGACACCACCAGATCGCGGCCCTGCGCGGCCCAGGCCACCTGCTGGCGCGCCGCCTGCGACAGCACGCGCAACCCCAGCACGCCGATCAGCCCCATGCTCTCGCACGCGGGAATGAACTCGGCGGGTGGCACCAGCCCCAGGCGCGGGTGGTTCCAGCGCACCAGCGCCTCCACGGCGCGGATGGTGTTGGTGGCCACGTCCACGCGGGGCTGGTAATACACCTCGAACTCCTCGCGCTCCAGCGCCAGGCGCAGCTCCTTTTCCAGCTCGGTGCGGCTGCGCACCGTTTCGGCCAGGCTGCCGTCGAAATACACCATGGTGTTGCGCCCGCGCTCCTTGGCGGCATACATGGCCAGGTCGGCATTGCGCAGCAGCATTTCGATGGTGTCGCCGTCCTGCGGGTACAGCGCCACGCCGATGCTCGATGTGACACGCAGCTGCGTGCCCGCCACGGTGAGCGGGGCGGCCAGCGCCACCGAGATGCGTTCGTGCAGCGCGTCCAGGTCTTCGCGGATGCGCGGGGACGTGATGAGCACCAGAAACTCGTCGCCGCCCCAGCGGGCCACCACTTCGGTGCCGTGGCGGGCCTGGCGCAGGCGCTGCGCCGTGGCCACCAACAGTTCGTCGCCCGCCACATGGCCCAGCGTGTCGTTCACGTCCTTGAACTGGTCCAGGTCGATCAGCAGCAGCGCGGCCTCCATGGACTGCGCGCGGGCATCCTCCACCGCCCGCGCAAAGCGCTGGGTGAAGTGCGCGCGGTTGGGCAGGCCGGTGAGTCCGTCATGCAGCGACTGGTAGTTGGCCCGCTCTTCGGTGTGCTTGATGGCGGTGATGTCGGCCTCGCTGACCAGCACGGCCTCCTGGCCCGTCACGGCGTCGTTGCAGCGGCGTGCCGACAGCTCGTGCCAGCGCTCGCCGCCGGGCGTGCGCAGGGCCAGGGTCAGCGTGGCCACGCCCTGCTGCTGCAGGCTGCGCATGAGCGCCGCATACGCCGCCGGGTTGGCGATGCGCTCCTGCAGCCGCTCGCCCGGAGCGAGCACGGCCGCGCGGGCGGCCGGGTTGCGGTACAGGGGCTCGCCGTTCTGGGCATACAGCGTGATCATCACCGCGGTGTGCAGCAGGGCCTCCACCGACCGCAGCGACTCCGGCGCCACGGCGCCCAGGGTCGCGGCCTCGCACAGCATGCTCATGCGGCCATCGGGCAGGCGGTGGCCGCTGAACCGCACGTTCAGCGACACCGGCACCCCGCCGGGGTACAGGGTCCAGTGCTCATTGAAGCTCGCATCGCGGTGCAGCAGGAAATCATGCTGGTACTGCGCGAGCCGCTGCTGCACCGATTCCGACATGTCGCTGCCCATGTCGCGCCCGCACAGCTCGGCCAGGGTATCGGCGTGCCACACGCCCAGCGCCGGGGTGTTGGCCCAGTGCACGCAGCGCCCGTCAATGTCGAAGACCCAGACCGGGCGCGACAGCCACTCCAGCGGCGCATAGCGTTCGGCGCGCTCGGCCAGCGCAGCGGCGCTGGGCTGGCGGTCCGCCGGCAGGCGCGCTGCCGGTGCGGGCGCAGACACGCTCATACCGGCCCGGAGCCCGGCACCCGGGGTGCGCGCGGCAAGAACGATGGGGGTCGCAGCAACATGGGGGGAATGGACACAAAAAATGCCGCGGCGGTGCGCGACAAGCGGGACACAGTGGGATGCAGCGCATCTTCGCACAGCGGCGCCGCATGTCCAGCTCAGTATTACTACTCCCCCAGCGGCCACCATGGCCCGCAGCAGCACCGCCGCGCACGCCGCCCCCACTGCGCCGTGCCGCCACGGGGCAGATTCACGCACCCACGATGCCCATCGGTCGACAGCGTCGACTGCGTTCAGCAGAAAATCGTGGCAAAAAATGCCCTTAGCGCTTATCCCACAATGATATGCAGCTATTATTTTTATAGCTCACACCTGCGCCCGCTCCAGCATGGCGTGCAGCAGCACGTTGCAGCCGGCCTCGATGTGCTCGGGCTTGGCATCTTCGATCTCGTTGTGGCTGATGCCGTCCTTGCAGGGGATGAAGACCATGCCGGCTGGCGCGAGGCGCGCCATGTACACGGCATCGTGCCCCGCACCCGACACGGCGGGCATGTGGCTGTAGCCCAGCTTGGCGGCGGCGCGGCCCACCGCGTCCACGCAGTCGGGGTGGAACACCTGGGCCGGGTAGTTGGAGACCAGGTCGATCTGGATGGGCAGGCCCGATTCGGCGCTGATGCGCGCCGCCACGCCGCGGATGTCCTTGTCCATGCTGTCGCACTCGGCGTCGGTGGCGTTGCGCAGGTCGATGCTGAACTTGACCTGGCCCGGAATCACGTTGCGGCTGTTGGGGTGCACCTGCACCATGCCCACCGTGCCGCGGCCATGCGGCGGGTGGCGGTGGGCGCAGGCCACCACTTCCTGCATCAGCTGCGCGGCCACCTGCAGCGCGTCCTTGCGCAGCGCCATGGGCGTGGGGCCTGCGTGGGCTTCCATGCCGGTCACGGTGCAGTCGTACCAGCGGATGCCCAGCACGCCGCTGACCACGCCGATGGTCTTGTCGTTGTCTTCCAGCACCGGGCCTTGCTCGATGTGGGTTTCAAAATAGGCGCCGATGGGGTGGTCGCCGGGCTCCTGGTCGCCGATGTAGCCGATGCGCTCCAGCTCGCCCTTCACGGTCTTGCCCTCGGTGTCGGTGGCGGCGTAGGCATGCTCCAGCGTGAAGGCCTTGGCGAACACGCCCGAGCCCATCATCACCGGCACGAAGCGCGAACCTTCCTCGTTGGTCCAGAAGGCCACCTCAATGGGGGCTTCGGTCTCGATGCCGTGGTCGTTCAGGGTGCGCACCACCTCGATACCCGCCAGCACGCCATAGTTGCCATCGAACTTGCCGCCCGTGGGCTGCGTGTCGATGTGGCTGCCGGTCATGATGGGCGGCAGGCTGTTGTTGCGGCCCGGGCGGCGCATGAAGCCGTTGCCGATCTTGTCGATGGTCACGGTCATGCCGGCTTCGCGGGCCCAGCGGGTGACCAGGTCGCGGCCCTGCTTGTCCAGGTCGGTGAGGGTCAGGCGGCACACGCCGCCCTTGGGGGTGGCGCCAATCTGCGCCAGTTCCATCAGCGAATCCCACAGGCGCTGGCCGTTGATGCGCAGGTTCTCGATGTTGGGTTTGACTTGGGTGTCCATGGGGTTCTCCGGGGATGTCTGAAATGCCGGTTCAGGCACTACCGTTCGGGCTGAGCCTGTCGAAGCCGGGGCTGGTGACGGCCTTCGACAGGCTCAGGCTGAACGGTTTGGGGGGTTGTCCGCCTTTAAAACGAAACCAGCCGTCGGTTCAGCGGGCAACCGCTGTGGGTGCAAGGTCCTGCGCGCGCTTTTGCACGGCCTGGAAGTTGGCACCGAACGCGGGGCGCTTGAGGTAGCGGCCTGTGCCCTGCTCGGCGCGCAGGTCGCCGTTGGCAAACACCACGCGCCCCTGGCTCACGGTGTGGCTGGGGATGCCACGCACCGTGCGGCCTTCGAAGATGTTGAAGTCGCCCTTGCTGAACTGCGTCTTGGCCGAGAAGGTCTTGGTGCCTTCGGGGTCCCACAGCACCAGGTCGGCGTCGGCGCCCTCGCCGATGAAGCCCTTGCGCGGGTAGATGTTGAACAGCTTGGCTGCGTTGGCCGAGGTGATGGCCACGAACTCGCTGGGCGTGAGTCGCCCTGTGTTCACGCCGCCATCCCACAGTGCGGCCATGCGCTCTTCCACGCCGCCCGTGCCGTTCGGAATCTTCGCGAAGTTCTCCTTGCCCATGGCCTTTTGTGCGGCACAGAAGGTGCAGTGGTCGGTGGCCGTGGTGTGCAGCTGGCCCGACTGCAGGCCGCGCCACAGCGCCTCCTGGTGGCCCTTGGGGCGGAAGGGCGGGCTCATCACATAGGCGGCTGCCTTGGCGAAATCGGGGTCGCGGTAGACGCTGTCGTCCACCAGCAGGTGGCCCGCCAGCACCTCGCCGTACACGCGCTGGCCGCGCGCACGGGCGCGGGCAATGGCGTCGGCCGACTCGATGCAGCTCACGTGCACCACGTAGATGGGCACGCCCAGCACGTCGGCAATGGCGATGGCGCGGTTGGCGGCTTCGGCCTCGACCATGGGCGGGCGCGACAGCGGGTGGCCCTCGGGGCCGGTGATGCCCATCTTGGCCACCTCTTGCTGCAGCAGGTAGACCAGCTCGCCGTTTTCGGCATGCACGGTGGGCATGGCCCCGAGTTCGAGTGCGCGCTTGAAGCTGTTCACCAGGGTTTCGTCGTCGCACATGATGGCGTTCTTGTAGGCCATGAAGTGCTTGAAGCTGTTCACGCCCTCGTCGTGCACCAGCGTGGCCATGTCGGCGTGCACCTGCTCGCTCCACCAGGTGACGGCGACGTGAAAGGAATAGTCGGCCGCCGACTTTTCGGCCCAGCCGCGCCACTTGCGGTAGGCGTCCATCAGCGGCTCCTGCGGATCGGGGATCACGAAGTCGATGATGCTCGTGGTGCCGCCCGCCAGCGCAGCGGCGGTGCCGGTGAAGAAGTCGTCCATGGTGACCGTGCCCATGAACGGCAGCTGCATGTGGGTGTGGGGGTCGATGCCGCCGGGCAGCACGTACTGGCCGCTGGCATCGAGCACCTCTGCTCCCGCGGGGGCCTGTGCCGCTGCGCCCTCGCCCACGGCGACGATGCGGCCGTCCACGCACAGCACATCGGCCTTCTGTTCACGGTCGGCATTGACCACGGTGCCACCGCGGATCACAAGGGCTTGGCTCATGGGGGTCTCCTTCAGGGTGCAGATCAGGACAACAAGAAAAAAGACCCTGCCCGGGCACCAGGCCCCGGCAGGGTCTTGGGGGCTACTTCTTCTTGGCGGTCAGGTAGTAGTAGGTGCCGGCCACGGCCAGGCTGAAGAACCAGCCGAAGTCGAACAGGCCCAGCAGCAGCGGCGGGACCGAAGCCTTCTCCACCACGCCCGACACGGCCAGGTAACCCGGCAGGCAGGGCAGCACGCCCAGCGCAAAGGCGATGAGGGCCTGCATGTTCCAGCCACCGCTGTACTCGTAGGCGCCGTCGCGCCGGTACAGGTCGTCCACCTTCAGCTCGGTCTTGCGCACCAGGTAGTAGTCCACCAGCAGGATGCCGGCAATGGCGCCCAGCAGCGTGCCGTAGCCGCCCAGCCAGGTGAACAGGTAGCCGCCCGAGGTGGCCAGCAGCTTCCAGGGCATGAACAAGAGGCCGATCACCGCCGCGATCAGGCCGCCGGTGCGAAAGCTGATCTTGGACGGCGCCACCTGGCTGAAGTCGTACGAAGGCGACACCAGATTGGCCGCCACGTTGGTCGTCAGGTTGGCCAGCAGGATCACCAGCAGGCCCACACCGGCGGCGACGCTGCCCATTTGCGTGAGCAGGCCGTCCGGAAACAGCTGGGCCTTGCCATACAGGATGGCCGAGGCCGAGAAGCCGATCACGCCCACCATGGAGAACAGCGCCATGGGAATCGGCAGGCCGATGGCCTGGCCCACGACCTGGTCCTTTTGCGACTTCGCAAAGCGCGTGAAGTCGGGGATGTTCAGCGCCAGCGTGGCCCAGAAGCCCACCAGGCCGGTCAGCGCGGCCCAGGTCTTGGGCCCGCCCTCGACCACCTTGGCCGGCAGGTTGAACAACTGGCTGGGCGGCACCTTGCTCAGCAGCACCACCACCAGCACGATGGACGCAATGATCATCAGCGGCGCGGCGATCACCTCCAGCTTGCGGATGGACTCGGGGCCCTTCCAGATGAAGTAGATGTGCACGGCCCAGAAGGCCAGGAAGCAGACGAACTGCGAGGTGCTGATGGTCTGCCCGTCTGCCGGCCCCGCGAGGCCCATGCCCAGGATGTTGAGAAAACCGTGCAGCGCCAGCGCGCCAAAGTAGCAGTTGATGGAGAACCAGCCGCAGGCCACCAGTCCGCGCAGCACGGCCGGCAGGTTGGCGCCCTTGACGCCGAACGAGGCGCGCGCGAGCACCGGGAACGGAATGCCGTGCTTGGGGCCGACACGGCCGATCAGCACCATGGGCACCAGCACGATGCAGTTGGCCAAGAAGACGAGCCACACCGCCATCTGCCAGGAGAAGCCCTGGTCCAGCATCGAGCTGGCCATGGTGTACGTGGGCACGCACACGACCATGCCCACCCACAGGGCGGCGTAGTCCTTCCAGCCCCAATGGCGCTGGGCCGCGGTGGTGGGGAGCAAATCTTCATTAGCGAGCGTGTTGCTTGCTGCGCCGGGCATGTGCCCCGCCATCTGGGCGGCGCTGCCGGTACTGTTGGTCATGCCTGTACTCCTCTCGTCGTTGACGTCATTGGGGTTGCACACAACCCGCCGCCTGCCGGGGCGCCCTCACGCTGGCAGACGGCGGGAAAAGGAAGCGAGCGATGCTATCGGCCACGCAAGAACTGCACCAGATGCAGCGCAGCACACGCTGTTGCGAAAGCGCTGCATCGCTGTGCGCGCCGCAGCGTCGCTGCGATCACGCGGCCACCCGCTGCGGGTTGTTCGGGTGCGTGGTCCAGTTGGCGTATTCGCCCGTCACGGCCACGCCGGTGCGGGCATCGACCTCGCCGGGCTCCAATGCGCGCATGGTGATGCACTCGGGCACGGGGCAGATGGACACACACAGGTTGCAGCCCACGCACTCGGCCTCGTTGATCTCGAACTTGCGCACGCCGCCGTCCTTGGTGAAGGTGATGGCCTGGTGCGAGGTGTCTTCGCACACCACGTGGCAGCGGCCGCACTGGATGCAGGCGTCCTGGTTGATGACGGCTTTTTCGATGTGGTTGAGGTTGAGGTTCTTCCAGTCCTTCACCGTGGGCACGGCCCGTCCCTGGAAGTCGTCCAGCGTGGCGTAGCCATGGTCGTCCATGAAGTTCGACAGCCCGTCGCACATGTCCTGCACGATCTTGAAGCCATACACCATGGCCGCCGTGCACACCTGCACCGTGCCGCAGCCCAGCGCGATGTATTCGGCCGCGTCGCGCCAGGTGGTGATGCCGCCGATGCCGCTGATGGGCAGGCCGGCCGTCTGCGCGTCGCGCGCGATCTCGGCCACCATGTTCAGGGCGATGGGCTTGACGGCCGGGCCGCAGTAGCCGCCGTGCGAACCCCAGCCATCGGTGCTGGGCGACATGGTCATGCGGTCCAGGTCCACGCCCATGATGGAGTTGATGGTGTTGATCAGCGACACCGCATCGGCCCCGCCCGCCTTGGCCGCGCGCGCGGGTTGGCGCACGTCGGTGATGTTGGGGGTGAGCTTGACGATCACGGGCAGGCGGCTGTAGTGCTTGCACCAGGCGGTGACCATCTGGATGTATTCGGGCACCTGGCCCACCGCCGCGCCCATGCCGCGCTCGCTCATGCCATGCGGGCAGCCGAAATTCAACTCGATACCATCGGCGCCCGTGTCTTCCACCATGGGCAGGATGCGCTTCCAGCTGTCCTCCACGCAGGGCACCATCAGCGAGACGATCATGGCGCGGTCGGGCCAGTTGCGCTTGACACGCTTGATCTCTTCAAGGTTGGTCTGCAGTGGCCGGTCGGTGATCAGCTCGATGTTGTTCAGCCCGATCACGCGGCGGTCCTGCGACATGAGCGTGGAGTAGCGCGGGCCGTTGACGTTGACCACGGCCGGGTCTTCGCCCAGCGTCTTCCACACCACGCCGCCCCAGCCGGCCTCGAAGGCGCGGGTGACGTTGATCTCTTTGTCGGTGGGTGGTGCGGAGGCCAGCCAGAAGGGGTTGGGGCTTTGGATGCCCAGAAAATTGCTGCGAATGTCTGCCATGGGGTGCTCCCGTGAATTGCAGTTGACGACGTCAGGCCACGAGTGCCACGGGCACGCTCAGCGCTTCATGGATGGAGACTGCGGCCACCTTGCCGTGCTCCACGGCCTCCACGGTGAGGTCGCGCCCGCCCACGCGGCAGTCGCCGCCGGCCCACACGCGCGCCACGCTGGTGCGACCCTGGTCGTCGGTGGCGATGCGCCCGCCCTGCAGTGCGATCGCCGCGCCCGCAGGCTCGGCCACATAGGTCTGGCCGATGGCCTTGAGCACCATGTCGGCAGCCAGGGTGAACGTTTCGCCGGTCTCGACCAGCTTGCCGCCGCGCAGCGCGGTGGCGGCAAAGCGCACGCCCGTCACTGCGCCGTTCTCGCACAGCACCTCCTGCGGCGCGGCCCAGTGGCGGATGGTGACGCCGTTCGTCTGCGCCCACTGCTGCTCCACCACCGAGGCGGACATGGCCTCCGCGCCGCGGCGGTAGACGATGGTGACTTCTTCGGCGCCCAGCTTGCGCGATTGCACGGCGGCGTCCACCGCCGTCATGCCGCCGCCAATCACCACCACGCGGCGGCCCACGGGCAGGGTGGACAGGTCGGTGCTCTGGCGCAGCTCGGCAATGAAGTCCACCGCATTCCTCAAGCCTGGCAGGCCGGCGGCCGTGGGCTCGGCCACGCCCAGCGCATTCACGCCCTGCAGGCCCAGGCCCAGGAAGACGGCATCGAAATCGGCCAGCAGGCTGTCGAGCGTGACGTCGCGGCCCAGCTGCTGGCCGGTGCGCGGCTCGATGCCGCCGATGGACAGCAGCCAGTCCACTTCCTTCTGGGCGAAGTCGCCCGCCGTCTTGTAGCTGGCAAGGCCGTATTCGTTCAGGCCGCCGAGCTTGGGGCGCGCATCGAACAGCACCACGTCGTGCCCCCGAACCGCCAGGCCGTGCGCGCAGGCCAGGCCCGCCGGCCCCGCACCCACCACGGCCACGCGCTTGCCTGTGGACGCCGCGCGCTGGAACAGCGGCGCGCCCGGGTTGGCAAAGTATGCATCGGTGGCGTAGCGCTGCAGCGCGCCGATCTCCACCGGCTTGTCCTCGTTGGTGTTGCGCACGCAGGCCTCTTCGCACAGCACCTCGGTGGGGCACACGCGGGCGCACATGCCACCCAGCGGGTTGGCCGTGAGGATGGCGCGGGCGGCGCCGCGGTTGTTGTCCTGCGCGATGCGGTGGATGAACGAGGGGATGTCGATGCCCGTGGGGCAGGCCGTGGCGCAGGGCGCGTCGTGGCAGTAATAGCAGCGCTCGGCCTCGATCAGCGCCTGGGGGCGGGTCAGCGGCGGATGCGCGTCACCGAAGTGGACGGCGTAGTCGGCCAGGTTCAGGCGTGCGGCGTGAATGCCGCAGGCACGGCTTGCGGGAGTGTCCATCAGTTGTCCTCCGAAGGGATCAGGGTGGGGGGTCGGGTCAGGTACCCGGGCGCCGTGGATGCACATGCGCGCCCGGTTGTGCACAAGGGATGCCGACACGCGCCATGGCGCGCGGGGCCGCAGCACTGCGGCTGCGCGCAGCATGGGGCGGCTGCAGCGCCGCGCCGGCCGGGGCGCCGGGGTGCGCAAACTTCGGAGGTTTCATCGTGGGCCTCGCTGAGGGATGAAGGTGCCCGCGGCGGCGTGCGCTGCGGTGCCCTGCGTTTGAATTCAATTTACCAACGCGTAAAAATTTACCAATTGGTAAAATCCCTACAGCAATCGCCATGCCAGCCGCGTGCGATGTTTTGGTGAGGAATGGCGCACGTATTGGCAGCCCTTGCCAGCCCTTTGCCAGTTTTTGGCGCTGTGCTTGTTCCACAATGGTGCGATGACCGACGCCCGACTGCCCCAGGACGCCCGCCCTGCCCCCCGCCGCCCCAGAAAGCAGCGCACCGCTGCGGCGGCCGACGTCCCCGCTCCGGCCCCTGCGGCCGATGAACCCGCCCCCCGCTCGCCCACCGCGTCACGCCTCTTGAAGGAGCAGGCCATCCTGGCCGAGGCCGAGAACCATTTCGCGCAGTTCGGGTTTGAAGGTGCGTCGCTGGAGAACATTGCGGCCGCCATCGGCATCAGCCGCCACAACCTGCTGTACTACTTTCCGAGCAAGGAAGCGCTGTACCAGCAGGTGCTGGACGATGTGCTGACCCAGTGGCTGGCGGGCATGGAAGACCTGTCGCACAGCGACGACCCCCAGCAGGCTCTGCGCCGCTACATCCGCGCCAAGCTGCAGTATTCGCGCGTGCGGCCCCAGGGCGCCAAGGTGTTCACCAAGGAGGTGATCGCGGGTGCCCCACGGTATGGCCGGGCCATCACCGAGCGCGTGGGACCACTGCTGAAGACCGAGGTGCGTACGTTTGAGCGCTGGGCCCGCGAAGGGCGCATTGCCAAGGTCAACTTCACGCACCTGATGTTCATCATCTGGTCGGTCACCCAGGCCTATGCCGAGCAGGAGGCCCAGTTTGCGCTGCTGCTGGGCAAGCCCGCCCTCACGGAGCGCGACTACGACAAGGCCGAAGAACTGATCGTGCGCATGGTGCTGAGCGCCCTGGCGCCCGACTCGGCAGGCTGAGGCGGCCTGCGGCGCGGGTTCACCGCCCGAAGGCGTCGCACAGGCCGTTCACTACAATTTTCATAGCTACAAGCCGTTTATCAGTAAGCGCCGAGCGGCATTTTTATCCATATTTTTTCGCCGCGCCATTGCATTCACACCTGCTTCTGCCGCCACAGCACGTCCAGCACGTGCTGGGTGGTGCGCTCCACCGGGCCGCTGCGGTGGGCCAGGCCCAGGGGCCGCCACAGGGCGGGGCGCAGCGGCAAGGTGGCGATGCGCGGGTCGCGCGGCCCGTCGGCCGGTGCTTCCTGCGGCAGCAGGGTCGCGCCATAGCCTGCGGCCACCAGGCTCTTGATGGCGTCGTTGTAGTTGAGCTCGATGCGGGCCTTCGGGTGTTCGCCCGCCCGCGCAAACCATTCCCCCACCAGGCGCGACAGGCTGGTGCCCTCGTCGTTGAGGATGAGCGGCTGCGCGGCCAGCCAGCGCGGCGTGGCCCGAGCAGGCACCGCCCAGCGCGCAGGCACGAAGGCCATCACCGGGTCGCGCCGCCAGGGCTGCACCGTCACGCCGGGCACGGTGCCCTGGCGCGCGGCGCCTGAGCCGGCCACCAGCCCCACGTCCAGCGCACCGCTGGCCAGGCGCGCCAAGGTCTCCTGCGTGGTGAGCACGGCCACCTGCACGTCGATGCCCGGGTGCTGGTGCGCCAGCTCTTCCAGCGCGCGCGGCAGCAGGTGCGCGATGGCGCCCGTGGATGCGCCCAACCGCACCCGCCCCTCCAGCCCCTGCACCTGGCGCTGCACCATCGCCAGGGTTTCGTCCGCGTCGGCCAGCAGGCGCCGCGCCCGCTCCACCAGCACGTCGCCTGCGCCCGAAGGCCGCACCTCGTTGCGCTTGCGCACCAGCAGGGGCGCGCCGATGTGCGCTTCCAGGTCGGCCACGTGCAGGCTCACCGTGGGCGGCGCGAGGTGCAGCACACGTGCGGCTTCGGCAAAGGAACCCAGGTCGGCAATGGCGACGAGGGTGCGCAGGCGGTCCAGACTCAGTTCGCGCATGGGGTTCAGCTTTTCTGAATGACTTGTTTATGAAATTCAACTTTTCTTAGTTTACGGGCAGGGGGAAGATGCGGGCCCTTTCCCCTTCTTGGCCCCCCAGGGGTCTCACTTCGGAGCTTTGTGCATTCATGAGCCACCCCCCTCTTGTCTTTGTAGACGGCGACCAGGGCACCACCGGCCTGCAGATCCACAGCCGACTGCAGGGCCGCGCCGACCTGCAATTGCTGACCCTGCCCGATGCCGAACGCAAGAACCCCGTGCGCCGCGCCGAAGCGCTGAACCAGTGCGACATCGCCATCCTGTGCCTGCCCGACGCGGCGGCGCGCGAGGCCGTGGCCGCCATCGCCAACCCCGCCGTGCGCGTGATCGACGCCAGCTCGGCGCACCGCACCGAGCCGGGCTGGGTGTACGGCCTGCCCGAGATGGAGGCGGCGCAGAGCGCACGCATCGCCGCAGCGCGGCGCGTGACCAACCCGGGCTGCTACCCCACCGGCGCCATCGCGCTGCTGCGCCCCCTGGTGCAGGCCGGGCTGGTACCGCCCGACCATGGGGTGGTGATCCACGCGGTGTCGGGCTACTCGGGCGGCGGCCGCGCGCAGGTGCAGGCGCACGAGGGGCCGCAATCCACCTTGGCACCCGCGTTCCAGGTGTACGGCCTGGCGCTGGAGCACAAGCACACGCCCGAGATCGCGCTGCACGCCGGCTTGTCCGAGCGCCCGGTCTTCGTGCCGGCCTACGGCGCGTTCCGCCAAGGCATCGTGCTGACCATTGCGCTGCTGCTGCGGCAACTGCCCCGCCACGCCACCGGCGCGGCGCTGCATGACTGCCTGGTCCGCCACTATGCCGGGGCGGCGCACGTCGACGTGATGCCCCCCGCCGAGGCCGAAGCCACGGAGCGCCTCGACCCGCAGGCGCTCAACGGCACCAACCAGCTGCGGCTGGGCGTGCACGCCAACGCGCGGCACGGGCAGGTGCTGCTTTCCGCCGTGTTCGACAACCTGGGCAAGGGCGCATCGGGCGCTGCGGTGCAGAACCTGGATCTGATGCTGGGCGCCGCGTGTGCCTGACGCCATGAGCAATGGCGCCGCTACGAGCAGTGTCGCCTTGCAATCGCCGGTTCAGATGGCATGCGGCATCGGCCTACATCCCCCCGGGCGGCAGCTGCCCATACTGCCGCGCTATGCCTATGCCGTCCCACCGTCTCTCTCCCCCTCTTCGCCGCCACCTGCTGGCGCGCTTGTCCGCCCCCTCGCGCGCCCGCTGGGCACCGTGCCTGCTGCTCGCGCTGGCGGCCCCGCTCAGCACCGCGTTCGCACAAGGCGCGGCGGGTACGTCCAGCATGGGCGTGGGGCTCAACCCACAGCTGCCCGCGCCCGACAAGGACGGCCTGATTCCCACCGTGAACATCGCACCTGCCAAGGGCTGGCCCGAAGGCACACAGCCCCAGGCACCTGCAGGCTTCAAGGTGACGGCGTTGGCGTCCGGGCTGGACCATCCGCGCTGGGTGTATGTGCTGCCCAATGGCGATGTGCTGGTGGCCGAGGCCAACAAGCCGCCCCCGGCCGAAGGCGCGAAGAATGTGCATGCAGAAGGGCTGCGCGGCATGGCGATGGGCTTGGTGATGAAGCGCGCAGGAGCCGGCACGCCCAGTGCCAATCGCATCACCCTGCTGCGCGACGGCAACGGCGACGGCATTGCCGAAACCCGCACGGTTTTTATGAAAGATCTGTTCTCGCCGTTCGGGATGGCGCTGGTGGGGGACCAGCTCTACATCGCCAACGCCGATGGCATTGTCAAGGTGGCCTACCAGACCGGCCAGACGACGATCACGGCCACCCCCACCAAGGTGACGGACCTGCCGGCCGGTGCCAACCACCACTGGACCAAGAACATCATTGCCAGCCCCGACGGCAGCAAGCTCTACGCCACCGTGGGCTCCAACAGCAACATCGGCGACAACGGCATGGAGTCCGAGCAGGGACGCGCTGCAATCTGGGAAGTGGACGTGGCCACGGGCAACAAGCGTCTGTTTGCCACCGGCCTGCGCAACCCCAACGGCATGGGCTGGGAGCCGCAGAGCAAAACGCTGTGGACGGTGGTGAACGAGCGGGACGAGCTGGGCAACGACCTGGTGCCGGACTACCTCACCTCGGTCAAGGACGGGGCCTTCTACGGCTGGCCCTGGAGCTATTGGGGCAAGAACGTGGACACCCGGGTCAAGCCCCCCAATCCCGACATGGTGGTCAAGGCCATCGCGCCCGACTACGGCCTGGGCGCCCATGTCGCCCCGCTGGGCCTCGCGTTCTCCGACAGCCGCATGCCCGCCGAGTACGCCAGCGGCGCCTTCATCGGCCAGCACGGCTCGTGGAACCGCAAGGACCTTGCGGGCTACAACGTGGTGTTTGTCCCGTTTGCGCAAGGCCGCCCTGCGGGCGCGCCGCAGCCGTTCCTCACGGGCTTTCTGAGTAAGGACGGCAATGCCTACGGCCGACCCGTGGGTGTGGCCCTGGATGCCAAGGGTGCGTTGCTGGTGGCCGATGATGTCGGCAACGTGATCTGGCGCGTGGGCCGCGCGCAATGAGCCGCAAGACGCCGTGAGCGGCAAGCTGCCCCGAGGCGCTCCCAACGCATGGGCGCGCCGTGTTGCCGCCCTGGCCGGCAGCACGCTGGTGCAGATGGCCGCGCACGCGCAGCAGGGCGACACTGCCCCGCACACCCCCACCCTGCCCGCCGTGGAGGTGCTGGACAGCACCGAGGCCCAGCAGCGTTTTGACAGCGCAGCCAGCCACAGCAGCATGGCGGTGGACGGCTTCACCGCCACCACGCCATTGGTGCACCTGTCCGAAGTGCTGGCGGGCCAGCCCGGCGTGGTGGCCACCGACCGTGGCAACTATGCGCAGGACCTGCAGATCGCAGTGCGCGGGTTTGGATCCCGGTCGACCTTCGGCGTGCGGGGCGTTCGCGTCGTGGTGGACGGCATCCCCGCATCCATGCCCGACGGCCAGGGCCAGGCGGCCACGGCCCACCTGCCGACCGCGTCGCAGGTGGAGGTGCTGCGCGGCCCGTTTGCGCAGCGCTATGGCAATGCGGCAGGGGGCGTGGTGCAGGTCACCACCCGCGACCCGCGGCCCGGGGGCGGCGCGCAGGTCGGCCTGGGCCTGGGTTCGTTCGGCCAGCGGCTGGCCGAGGCGTCGTTCGACTTCGGCGACCAGCGGCTTGCAGGCCTGGTGGGGGTGTCCCATTTCGACACCGAGGGGTGGCGCGACCACAGTGCCGCGCGGCGAACCCACCTGAATACCAAGGTGGTGGCCCAGACGGGTGCGCGGACCCGCATCACCGGCCTGGTGAACCTGTACGACCAGCCCCTGGCGCTGGACCCCTTGGGCCTGACGCGCGCTCAGTTTGCCGCCAACCCACGCCAGGCCGTCGCCGCCACTGCGGCCTTCGGCACCCGCAAGGCCGTGGGGCAGAACCAGCTGGGCCTGGTGGTGGACCACCAGCTCAGCGACACCGACACGCTGCAGTTGCGCGCGTATGGAGGCACCCGGCAGCTCACGCAATTCCTCGGCTTCAGCGGCGAGGCCGCCAACAGCTCGGGCGGCGTGGTGGACCTGGACCGGGCCTACCACGGCGCCGCCGCCTCCTGGACCCGGTCGGTGCGGCGCGCCTCCGGCCTGCCACTGACCCTGACAGCGGGCCTGGAGGCGCATCGGCTGGCGGAGCACCGCCGGGGCTTCGTGAACAACGCAGGCGCCAGCGGCGCAGTGCGGCGCGACGAACACGACAGCGCATCCAACACCGACGCATTTGCCCAGGTCGATGCGTGGCTCACACCCCGCTGGCGCGCCATGGCAGGTGTGCGCACGAGCCAGGTGCGCGTGGGCATCGACGATCGCCATGTCACGCCGAGCAACCCCGACGACAGCGGCAGCCGCACCTGGCGCCACACCAGCCCCACCGCCGGCCTGGTGTGGAGCGCCAGCGAGCATCTCAACGTTTATGCCAACGCAGGGCGTGGCTTTGAGACGCCCACGCTGTCCGAGATGGCCTACGGCCTGGACAACAGCGGCCCCAACTACGGGCTGTCGGCCGCGCGCAGCCGCCAGTGGGAGCTGGGGGCCAAATGGCGCAAAGGCGGGCATGAGGTGGACATGGCCTGGTTCGACACACGCAGCCAGGGCGAGATCGTGCCGGTCGCCACGGTCAATGGCCGCTCCGTGTTCCAGAACGTGGACAACGTGCGGCGCCGGGGGCTGGAGCTGGCCTGGCGCGCGTCCATGGGCACCTGGTCGCCCCGCGCCAGCTACACCTATCTGGATGCGCGCTTCGGCGATGCGTTCACCGGCGCGGGAGGGGCAGCGATTGCTGCGGGCAACCGCCTGCCGGGCACGGCGCGGCACACGGCGCAATTGGCGCTGGACTATGCGCCCACCCCGCAGTGGCGGCTGGGCGCCATCGTGCACGCGTCCAGCGCGGTGTTTGCCAACGACCTCAACAGCCAGCAGGCACCGGGCTTTGCGGTGTGGGGGCTGCACGCCGCCTACCGCGTCGGCAGCGCGCAGGCAACGGGCGCACACACCACCCGCTGGCAGCTATGGGCCCGGCTGGACAACGTGTTCAACAAACACTACGCAGGCACGTTGATCGTGAACGATGGCAACGGCCGCTTTTTCGAACCTGCCGCCGGGCGGCGAATCATCGTGGGCGTGCGCGCGCAGTTCCTGTGACGGGCGCATCCCCCGTAACGTGTGCTGCGGCCGCGAACCCAAGCCGCGCGATCAGCCCGCCTCGCGCAGCCCGCCCAGCGCCTTGATGGCGGGCGACAGGGTGACCGCCGCCTGGTCGTAGCCATGCCAGGGGCCATTGCCGGTGCGCAGCCGGCGCCCCACGGTCTGCACGGTCCAGTGGGCGCCGTGGGTGATCTTGTCCAGCTCGGACCAGGCCACGGGCACCGACACCCCCATTCCCGGCCGCGCCCGTGCCGTCCACGCGCTCGCGGTGGTGGCGCCGAATCCGTTGCGCAGATAGTCCACGAATATCTTGCCCACCCGGTTGCGCGGTCCGCTCTTGGCGACAAAACGCTGCGGAATCGTGCGCGCCAGATGCTGCACCACGGCCTGGCTGAAGCCCTTCACCGTGTCCCAGCCATGCAGGCGCTTGATGGGCACCACCACATGCAGGCCCTTGCCGCCGCTGGTCTTCAGGAACGCGGGAAGCCCCAACTCGGTCAGCATGAGGTGCACCAGCGTGGCGGCCTCCTGCACATGCGCCCAGGGCACGCCCTCCCCCGGGTCCAGGTCGAAGGTGATGCGGTCCGGCCGGTCGATGCGGTCCTTGCGCGCATTCCAGGTGTGGAACTCGGCGGTGTTCAGCTGGGCCGCCGACAGCAGGCCTTCGGCCTGGGTGACCTCCAGCAGCGGGGGGTGTTCGGGGTTCAGCGCCTGGGGCAGCTGCTGCACCCCGTCCACCCGTCCGGCCTCCCAGTGCTTCTGAAAAAACAGCTCGCCCTCCACCCCTTCCGGCGCCCGCACCAGGGACACCGGCCGCCCTTTCAGATGCGGCAACAGCAGCGGTGCCACGGTGGCGTAGTAGCGCACCAGGTCCAGCTTGGTCGTGCCGGTAGAAGGGTCGATGACACGGTCGGCATGGGAGACGCGCAAGGTGCCCACCGTGCTGTTTGCGCTGGCGGATTGCTTGCGGGCTGGGGCGGCCTGGGTGGTCTTTGTTGCTGCTGCTGCGGTGGTCATGGGGTTTTGGTCTGTTGCGCGCAGGCCCTTTGGCTCTGCAGGCACGGGGGTTTCCTGGCGGATGTCCTGGGGCGGCTTGTCGCTGCGCAGGCCTTTGAAGACGGCGTGGCGGATGCGTCCCTCGTTCGTCCAATCGGCAAAGGCCACTTCCGCGACCAGCTCGGGCTTCACCCAGTGCGCCTTCTTGTCGATGGCTTCGGGGTTCTTGAACGGGCTCTTCGCCACCTTCAGGCGCGCGAGGCGCGCGTGCAGGTCGGCCAGCAGCCTGTCGCTGAAGCCCGTTCCCACATTGCCGGCATACCGCAGCGCACCGCCAGCGTCATGAACGCCGAGCAGCAGCGAGCCAAAGCCCGCTCGCGCGCCCTGGGGGTCGGTGTACCCGCCGATCACGAATTCCTGGCGGTGGGAACATTTGAGCTTGATCCAGTCGGCCGTGCGCCGGGATGCGTAGGCGCTGGTCTTGCGTTTGCCGATCACGCCTTCAAAACCGAGCTGGCAGGCAGACGCCACCAGATCGTCGGGCGCGGCCTCGAAGGCTTCGCTGAAGCGCACCGATTGCGGCGCAGGATCGCCCGCAAACAGGGCCTGCAGGCGCGCGCGACGCTCCACCACCGGCAGGCCCCGCAAGTCCTCACCGTCAGCGAACGGCAGATCGAACGCATAGAACACCAGCCGTGCGGTGGCCTCGGTGTCGAACGCGTTCTGCAGCGCCTGAAAGTCGGGTATGCCATGGGCATCGAGCGCAATCACTTCACCATCCACCCACGCGGAGGTGACCGGCAGGCGGCCGATGCTGCGCGCGAGTTCCGGCATCTTGTCGGTCCAGTCGTGCCCATTGCGGGTGAAGAGCTGCACGCTGCCGCCATCGTCCACGCGGGCCAGCATGCGGTAGCCATCGAACTTGAGCTCCCACACCCACGTATCCGGCTCTGGCGGGGGGGCGGACGCGAGGGTGGCCAGGGAGGGGGACAGCTGCCGGGGCAGCGCGGCGAGGCGGGCGGCCTTCTTGCGCGGTGCGGCCCGCACACGCTCGCCCACGCTTACGCTTGCGCGGGCAGCGGCGGGGGATGTGCGCGCCGCCGTCTGGGGCAAAGGCAGGGCGGACACGCTGTCGGGCATCTCGTCCACTACGCTGAATGTGCTGACGGGCCGCGCGTGCCCATCGCGTTCCTTGATGAGCAGCCACGGCGGCTGGCGCTCGTCGGCGCGCCCGTGCATCCGCACCAGCGTCCAATGGCCCTGCAGCTTGTGTCCGAGCAGGCGGAACTTGAGCTTGCCGCTGCGGTAGCCCTCGTGCGGGTCGCCCTCCGGCTCCCAGTGCCCCCGGTCCCAGATGATGACCCTGCCCGCACCGTACTGGCCTGGGGGGATCTGGCCTTCGAAGTCGTTGTAGGCCAGCGGATGGTCTTCCACCTGCACGGCCATGCGTTTGTCGGTGGGGTCGTAGCTCGGGCCGTTGGGCACGGCCCAGCTTTTCATGGTGCCGCCCAGCTCCAGCCGGAAGTCGTAGTGCAGCCGGCTGGCCCAGTGCTTTTGCACCACGAACTGCAGCTGCGCCCCGCCAGGGGTGCCGCCGTCTGCAGGCTCGGGGGTACGGGCAAAGTTGCGCTTGCTGCGGTAGGGCGCCAGCGCATCCTTTGGTGCCTCGCCGCCACGGTCAGGCGGCACGGCGCGTCCCCTTCTTCGCGGCAGCAGCTTGACCGGATGCCGGCTTGCGCGAAGCGGGCCGGGCACCAGCGGCATTCTTTGCCGGCTTTGATGTCTTCGCCGACTTGCGGGCAGGGGCGGCCGGGGCCTTGGCGGTCTTGCGCGCGGTGCCCGCCTTGGCGGGCGCGGCCTTGCTCTCGCCCGAGCGCAGGGGCGTGACCGAGGCCACATCGCCATCCTTGGCAAGCGCCCGGCCCGTCTTGCCCTCCAGGCTGCGCTTGAGCAGCGCTGTCAGGTCCAGAACTTCGGCCCCGCCAGAGGCGGAGGGCGCTGCATCCGGCACCTTGGCCACGTCCTCGACATGGCCGGCCGCCACCTTCTGCTCCACCAGCGCATGGATCTGCTCGGCGAAGGAGTTGCGGAAATTGTCGGCGTCCCAGGCCTGCGTCATGTCGTCGATGAGCTGCATCGCCATGGTCAGCTCCGCGTCCTTGATGCCGGCGGCCTTGGCATCCAGGGGCGGCAGCTGCAATTGCTCGAACGAGCGGATCTCACCCCCCCAGCGCAGCAGGTTCAATATCAACGCGCGCCCGCAGGGAATGAGCACCGCCAGGTGTTGCTTGGACTGGATCACCACCTTGGCCACGCCCACCTTATTGCTCTTGCGCAGCGCTTCGCGCAGCAGCGCATAGACCTTTTCTCCGCGCTTGAGGGGCGCGGTGTAGTAGGGCCGCTCCAGATAGACAAACGGGATTTCGTCGGCATCGAGGAAGGCCTCGATCTCGATCGTCTGGGTCACCTTCGGGTACGCAGCCGCAATCTCATCGGGCGACAGCACCACATAGCGGCCATCTTCGTATTCCACACCCTTGACGATATCGGCGCTCGCGATTTCCTTGCCCGTGACCTTGTTCACCCGCTTGTAGCCCACCGGCTGCATCGAGCGCTTGTCGAGCCAGTCAAAGTCGATGCCCGAACTGGTGGTGGCCGAATACAAACCCACGGGGATGTGCACCAGCCCGAAGCTGATCGCACCCTTCCACATCGTGCGGGTGGACGTCGGTGCCTTTCCGGAGTCCTTGGTATCGCGGGCCATGGGCGTCGCGCTCAGTGCGATGCCAGGTACTCGCGCACCTTGTCGGCGGACGGTCCTACCGCCGCCACAGCCTCGCGCAGCTCTGCCTCCGACACGGCCAGACTGTTGGTCCAGTCGCGCACCTCGTAAGGCTCGCTCAGGCTGATCAGTTCGCGGTCGTGGGCGACCTGTGTCTTGTCGTCACTCATGGCGGTACTCCTGAAGTTGCGGGAGAAAGACCACAAGTTAGTGCCCGATCGCGCCCACGCGCGTAGGACAGCCGCAGCGCAAGTCGTCGGAGTGCGGGCATCCAGGGGACCTAAACGCACGGCGGCTGTCGGGACCAACTGCCGCGCTCACCCTCTCGACCGCCCAGTTGCGCTGGGCACCGCCCGGTCACGCTTTGACCCGCCCGCTGCGACTCCCCCGGAGTCTCTGGGGACATCCGCATTTGTTACCACATTGTTGCGCGAGAGTTTCACAATGCAACGCTCCGCCACCCACCCGGGAGACCCTGCCATGCCATTTGAATATTTGCGCGAAATTGCCCAGGCTGAACTTCCCATGACCGTGAAGCAGGTAGATCACATCGACAAATTGAGGGTGCTGCGGGCGGCGGATCTGGTGTCGGTGATGCTGCCCAATCCGGCATCCGACATGCAGTTTGCCCGCGTGCTTGCCATCACGCCCAAGGGACGCTCGGTGTTGTCGAGCGAGGCCTCGGGGCTGCCATAGTCAAGACGCGTTGTGCAACCCGGTCGGTGCTTGCCCGCAGGCGCCGCACGAACAGCAGGTACGCGGTCCTACAGACGCGGCCGAGCGGTCACTCCACCATCAGCGCCTGACCGCCGCTGACCCTTGAGGAGTGACCTATCCCATGGCATTGATACCCCTGCACGACTCCACACCTGCGGGCATGTGGCTGTTGCGTCAACCAGCGCCTGCGCACGGGTAAGGCGTCCATGTGGCTGCCCCAGATTGCGTGGTGGGAGCTGGCGGTGCGCGCCGCCGTGGTTTATGCCTTTTTGCTGCTGCTCATCCGGCTGTCGGGCCGCAGAACGGTCGGCCAGTTCACGCCATTCGACCTGCTGGTGGTGATGCTGCTCAGCGAGTCGGTGTCCAACACGCTGTCGGGTGGCGACGACTCCCTCGCCGCAGGCCTGATCAGTGCCACCGTGCTCGTGTCTCTCAACGCCCTTACAGCCACCCTGACGGCGCACAGCACCAAGGTTCACACGCTGCTGGAAGGTGACCCGGTGCTGGTGGGCCGCGACGGGCAGATCCTGCACAAGGCACTGAAGGCCCAGCGCGTGCCGGTGTCCGACCTTCGGCAAGCGCTGCGCGCCGCAGACTGCGAATTGCAATCCATGCAGTACGCGTTTCTGGAAGTCGACGGGACGATCACCATTCTCAAGAAACCCGATGTGCCCGTTCAACGCCTTCCGCCTGGCTGAGCGCCGCGTGCCATTTCGGATTTGTCGCGGCGCTGCGGGCGTGCGTCTTCTTTATCGCTGGAAACGGGTGCCTGGCCGATGCGGGCCGCCAGCGTTGTCTGACGCGGCGCAGTGGGGGGGCAGCGTTCAATGAACAAACCGTCAAGCCACCTCTTTTTCGGGAGACAGCCATGAACCAGCAACACCGCACCGGCCCAACGTTGATCAAGCCCAGGGCGTTGAAGCGCCTGCGGCAGTGGGAGGCGGCATTGCGCTCACCCCGCGAACCGCTGCGCTTCCCCGAGCCCGAGCCTCCCGTCTGGAAGCCGCTGGGCTGATCACCCGCCACCGCTTCTTCCGTACCTTTTTTCCACCCTGCCCTGTCCATCCAGCATGAAAGTCCCTACCCTCCTGTGGTCGGCCCTCATCGGCGCCATCGCCAGCGCACGGTCCATGACGCCCATGGCCACTCTGTCGGCGGCACGCCTCCTGGGTCGCGCCACGCCCGGCACGCTCGCCCTGCTGGACCGGCCGCTTTTCAAGTACGGCGCCCTCGCCATGGGTGCCGGTGAGCTGGCGGGCGACAAGATGAAGACCGCGCCCGACCGAACCGTGCCCCTGGGGTTGCTGGCGCGCGTGATGAGCGCGGGCATCGCGGGCGCCGCCCTGGCCCCGCGCGGGCGGGAGCGCGCCGGGGCCCTGGCAGCCGTTGCCACGGCAGTCCCCCTGGCATATGTCACGCTGGACGCCCGCAAGAAAGCCATGACCCGCATGGGCCAGACCCGCAGCGGCCTGATCGAAGACGCCTTGATCGTCGCCGCCGGCATCGCGGTGGTGGCGCTGGCGGTCAAGCCGGAGCGGCGCGGCTAAAAGCCTGCAAAAGCGCCGCGCTGAAAGAGAAGTCCGCGCGGCGTTGCCTCTCCCGTGCCGTCGGGTTCCCGGCACGCCCACCTTGCAGCCCACTGCAGGTTGCCGAGGTTTGACACCCCCGCCATCCGCTCCGGTGTCTTGAAAACGCCATAAATGCCCGTATCATTAGCACTCACTGCAGGCGAGTGCTAACAGCACTGCGCCTGCTGTAGTTTGGAAGCACCTGGGTGGCCAGGTGCCCGGTACGTCAGCTTTTTTCTGAAAACAGGAGCATTGCAATGAACCTTCGCCCTCTGCACGATCGCGTGATCGTCAAGCGTATTGAAAGCGAAACCACGACCGCTTCCGGCATCGTGATCCCCGACAACGCTGCTGAAAAGCCCGATCAAGGTGAAGTGCTGGCCGTTGGCCCCGGCAAGAAGAACGACAAGGGCGAGCTGATCGCCCTGAACGTGAAGGTCGGTGACCGCGTTCTGTTCGGCAAGTACTCGGGCCAGACCGTCAAGGTCAAGGGCGACGAGCTGCTGGTGATGAAGGAAGACGATCTGTTTGCTGTGGTCGAAAAGTAATCTTTTCGCCTCCACTCGATCACTCATTTTTTCATAGCTGCCAGCGCTTACCAGATAAGCGCTAGCGGCCAATTTGAACCCAATTAGGAGCTCCAAAATGGCAGCAAAAGACGTAGTTTTCGGCGGCGAAGCCCGCGCACGCATGGTTGAAGGCGTGAACATCCTGGCCAATGCGGTCAAGGTGACCCTGGGCCCCAAGGGCCGCAATGTGGTGCTGGAGCGCTCGTTCGGCGCCCCCACCGTGACCAAGGACGGTGTGTCCGTGGCCAAGGAAATCGAACTGAAGGACAAGCTGCAGAACATGGGCGCCCAGCTCGTGAAGGAAGTGGCTTCCAAGACCAGCGACAATGCCGGTGACGGCACCACTACCGCCACCGTGCTGGCCCAGGCCATCGTGCGCGAAGGCTCCAAGTACGTGGCCGCCGGCCTGAACCCCATGGACCTGAAGCGCGGTATTGACAAGGCCGTGCTGGCCCTGACCGAAGAGCTGAAGAAGGCTTCCAAGCCCACGACCACCTCCAAGGAAATCGCCCAAGTGGGTTCGATCTCCGCCAACTCCGACGAATCCATCGGCAAGATCATTGCTGACGCGATGGACAAGGTCGGCAAGGAAGGCGTGATCACCGTGGAAGACGGCAAGTCGCTGCAAAACGAGCTGGATGTCGTGGAAGGCATGCAGTTCGACCGCGGCTACCTGTCGCCCTACTTCATCAACAATCCCGAAAAGCAGGCCGCCCTGCTGGACAACCCCTTCGTGCTGCTGTTCGACAAGAAGATCAGCAACATCCGCGACCTGCTGCCCACGCTGGAGCAAGTGGCCAAGGCTGGCCGTCCGCTGCTGATCATTGCCGAAGAAGTCGAAGGCGAAGCCCTGGCTACGCTGGTGGTCAACACCATCCGCGGCATCCTGAAGGTGGTGGCAGTCAAGGCTCCTGGCTTCGGCGACCGCCGCAAGGCCATGCTGGAAGACATCGCCATCCTGACGGGCGGCAAGGTCATCGCTGAAGAAGTGGGCCTGTCCCTGGAAAAGGTGACGCTGGCCGACCTGGGCCAAGCCAAGCGCATCGAAGTGGGCAAGGAAAACACCATCATCATCGACGGCGCTGGCGCCGCTGCCGACATCGAAGCCCGCGTGAAGCAAATCCGCATCCAGATCGAAGAAGCGACCAGCGACTACGACCGCGAAAAGCTGCAAGAGCGCGTGGCCAAGCTGGCTGGCGGCGTGGCAGTGATCAAGGTCGGCGCTGCGACCGAAGTCGAAATGAAGGAAAAGAAGGCCCGCGTGGAAGACGCCCTGCACGCGACCCGCGCTGCGGTCGAAGAAGGCATCGTGGCCGGTGGTGGCGTGGCCCTGCTGCGCGCACGCCAATCGGCTGGCGAGATCAAGGGCGACAACGCCGACCAGGACGCCGGCGTGAAGCTGATCCTGAAGGCCATCGAAGCCCCTCTGCGCGAGATCGTTTACAACGCGGGTGGCGAGCCCTCGGTGGTGGTCAACGCCGTGCTGAACGGCAAGGGCAACTATGGCTTCAACGCGGCCAACGACACCTACGGCGACATGATCGAAATGGGTATCCTGGACCCCACGAAGGTGACCCGCACGGCCCTGCAGAACGCCGCTTCCGTGGCTTCGCTGCTGCTGACGACCGAAGCCATGGTGGCTGAGGCTCCGAAGGACGACGCGCCTGCCGGCGGTGGCATGCCCGACATGGGCGGCATGGGTGGCATGGGCGGCATGGGCATGTAACCAGCCCCGGATGATGGGCGCCGAGCCATCGGCGTCCGTTCATCGCCTGCCAACGGCACCTTCAGAACTCGCAAGCGTTCGAACCAAGCCCGCAGCCCTCACAGGCTGCGGGCTTTTTTCATGGACGCGCCGGGGGCTCACCCCTCGCGTATGTCGCCTACGTGATTTTTCCGACCACGTACATCATCGCAATTAATAAGCCCTCAAATCAGTTGAGTTTGGTGGACCAGCACCCCGGGTAAACCCGCAGTCGATACAATTTTTTTCGGATGGCTTTTGGGCCGTCCCGCGGTCTGCCGACATGGGCCCCGCGTCCTGCGTCTGCTGGCGCTTTTTTTTGCTGAACATGGCGCCCCCTACCCCACCTACCGTTACCGTTCTGGACCTGACTGCGCGGCTTGGACTGCACGCGCTCGCGCACCTCACGGGGTCGAACGTGACCGGCAGCGGCCCCTGGTTGGGCCTGCCGCTGGTGAAATCCGATTTCGCGCCGCTGATCGACTGGCTGCGCCCCAGCCAGCCGCGAGAGCTTCAGCCGCCCTCCAGCCACACCGCCGCCATCGTGGTGGTCGTCGGCCCAGGCTCGGTCCACATGGTGCAGGCGGCCCTGCCGTGGCTGGGCACGATCGCGCCCGTGCCGGTGTGGATCTTTCTCATGCCCAACGCGGTGATGGAGGAGTCCGTTCTTCGCGCCGCACCGGCCGAGTCCCTGCAGCGCGCGCATGTGTACCAGCTGCCCAACAGCGATCCGCAAACGCTGTGGTTCAGCCTGATGGAGCAGCTGGGCAAGCTCAGCGTGATGGACGCGCTGGCTGCCCACCGACCCGAGTCTTCCCACCCTGCCAACGATATGAGTTCCAACCTGAAGCAATCGATCGACGCCGCGATGACCATTGACGGCGCCCAAGCCGCCGCACTGGTCGACTACCGAAGCGGAATGTGCCTGGCACAAGCCGGCACGGGCATGAACCTGGACCTGGCCGCGGCCGGCAACACCGAGGTGGTGCGCGCAAAGCTCAAGACGATGGAGTCTCTGGGCCTGCGCAAGGGCATCGAAGACATCCTCATCACGCTGGGCGACCAATACCACCTGATCCGCCTGGTGCCCAACAACGTGGGCCTGTTTTTGTATCTGGTGCTCGACAAGGCCCGGGGCAACCTGGCGCTGGCCCGCTACAAGCTGACAGACATCGAGCGCTCGCTCAAGGTCTGACCGGACCGGGTGGCGGGTGTTGGCGTGTGTCAGCGCCACGCACCACCGTTCTATAAAAATGATAGCTTTCAGCGCTTACCAGATAAGCGCTGAAGGCTGTTTTTATGCATATTTTTGCAGGGCAACCCCGGGATCGCCCGCGCTGAGATGCACTCAGCCGCCTGTGCGCAGCGCCTGGGTGGCGCGGGCCAGGTCGGTGATGCGCGCCCAGTCGCCCGCACGCACCGCGTCGGCCGGCGTGAGCCACGAGCCGCCCACGCAGCGCACGTTGGGCAGTGCCAGGTAGTTGGCGGCGGTGGCGGGGGTGATGCCGCCCGTGGGGCAAAAGGCCACCTGGCCGAACGGGCTGGCCCAGGACTTGAGCAGCGGAATGCCCCCCACCGCCTCGGCCGGGAACAGCTTGAGGAAAGAGAACCCGTCGGCCAGCGCCGCCATGATCTCGCTCGATGTGGCCACGCCGGGCAGCAGGGGCAGGTTCAGGTGCTTGCAGGCGCTGCCCACTTCCGGCGTGTAGCCCGGGCTCACGGCAAAGCGCGCCCCGGCCTCGCTCGCGCGGCGGGCGTCGTCGGCGTTCAGCACCGTGCCCACGCCCACCACGGCCTCGGGCAGCTGGCGGGCGATGGCCTCGATGGCGGGCAGGCCCGCGGCCGTGCGCAGCGTCACCTCCAGCACCTTCACGCCGCCGGCCAGCAGGGCCTCGGCCAGGGGCAGCGCGTCTTCCACGCGGTCGATCACGATGACGGGGATGACGGGGCCATGGCTGGCGATATCCAGCGGGTTCATGGGGGTGGAAGCAGGGGTGGTCACAGCCATGTGCAGGCTCCTTGTTCGGCGCCGCCCGCATGGCGGCGAAAGTTGTTGAAGAGTTCGCGGCCAAAGCCGGTTTGAGCGGGGGCGTTGTAGGGCGCCGGTACGCGCGCCGCCCAGGTGGCATCGTCGACCAGCACGTCCAGCGTGCCGGCCACGGCATCGACGCGCACGATGTCGCCATCCTGCACCTTGCCCAGCGGGCCACCGGCCAGCGCCTCGGGCGTGACGTGGATGGCTGCGGGCACCTTGCCCGATGCGCCACTCATGCGGCCGTCGGTCACCAGCGCCACCTTGAAGCCCTGGTTTTGCAGCACCGCCAGCGGGGGCGTGAGCTTGTGCAGCTCGGGCATGCCGTTGGCCTGCGGGCCCTGAAAGCGCACCACGGCCACCATGTCCTGGTTCACCTCGCCCGCGCTGAAGGCGGCGAGCAGGGCCTCTTGCGAGTCGAACACGCGCGCGGGCGCCTCGACGATGTGGCGGTCCTCGGGCACGGCCGACACCTTGATCACCGCGCGGCCCAGGCGGCCCTGCAGCAGGCGCAGGCCGCCCGTGGGCGAGAACGGCTTGGCCGCCGGCCGCAGCACCGTCTCGTCGCCCGACACGGCGGGCGCGCTCTGGCCGCCATCGGCGATGCCACCGGCGTTCACGCTCAGCACATCGGGGTGCATCAGGCCATGGGCCAGCAGTTCGCGCAGGATCCACGGCGGGCCGCCAGCCGCCTGGAACTGGTTCACATCGGCATCGCCATTGGGGTACACACGGGCCAGCAGCGGCACCACCGACGAGAGTTCGTCAAAGTCCGTCCAGTCGATCAGGATGCCCGCGCTGCGCGCCACGGCCACCCAGTGGATCAGGTGGTTGGTCGAGCCGCCCGTGGCCAGCAGCGCAGCCATGGCGTTGACGATGCAGCGCTCGTCCACCAGGCGGCCGATGGGCGTGAAGCGCGCGCCGCGCTTGCCGATGTCGAGCACCGTGCGCACGGCCTGGCGCGTGAACGCCTCGCGCTCGTTCGTGCCGGGGGGCGCAAAGGCCGCGCCGGGCACGTGCAGGCCCATGGCTTCGAGCAGCATCTGGTTGCTGTTGGCCGTGCCGTAGAAGGTGCAGGTGCCGGGGCTGTGGTACGCGGCCGATTCGGCCTTGAGCAGCTCATCGCGCCCGACCAAGCCCTGCGCATACTGCTCGCGCACCTTGGCCTTGTCCTTGTTGGGCAGGCCCGATCCCATGGGGCCGGCCGGCACGAACACGCAGGGCAGGTGCCCGTAGTGCAGCGCGCCGATCAGCAGGCCCGGCACGATCTTGTCGCACACGCCCAGCAGCAGCGCCGCGTCGAACACATCATGGGACAGCGCTACCGCCGTGGCCATGGCAATCGCGTCGCGGGAGAACAGCGACAGCTCCATGCCGGGCGTGCCCTGCGTCACGCCGTCGCACATCGCCGGCACGCCGCCCGCCACCTGGGCCGTGGCGCCATGGCGGGCTGCTTCGTCGCGCAGCAGCGCGGGGTAGCTCTGGTACGGCTGGTGGGCCGACAGCATGTCGTTGTAGGCCGTCACGATGCCGATGTTGGGCGCCTTCTCGACCGTGACCTTGAACTTCTCGGCGCCGGGCAGCGCCGCGTACGCGTGGGCCAGGTTGGCGCAGCCCATGCGGTCTTGCGGGGGCTTGCGATTGATCATGGCATCGACACCGGCCAGGTAGGCAGCCCGCGTGTCCGCGCTGCGCTGGATGATGCGAGCCGTCACGCGCGCTACGACTGAATGCATGGGATGCTGCTCCATCGGTGGGAAGGAAGAGAAGGGGAAGGCCTGTGGGCAGGCCCTGTTCTGGGCCCTAGAATGTAACTCGATAACCACCGCAATTCAACCCATGACCCTGCAGCGCCTGCCCCTTCCGCCCTCCGAACTGGGCGAATCGCCCTTCTGGCACCCCGAGGAAAAATCCCTTTACTGGTGTGACATTCAGGGACACACCGTGAATGCGTGGAACCCGGCGACCGGCGAGCACCGGCAATGGAAGACCCCGAGCGAACCTGGGTGCTGCGCGCCAGCGGCGGGTGGGAAAATCGTAATCGGGTTACGGGATGGTTTCTATCAGCTCGACATCGCGACCAGCGAACTCAACCTGCTGGCCCTGTTGCCGCCAGCGAAGCACGACACCGCGCGGCTGCGGTTGAACGATGGCCGCTGCGACGCGGCAGGCCGTTTCTGGGCGGGCTCGATGGTCACCCCGCGCACGGCACCCGATGCAGTCCTGTGGTGCCTGGAGGCGGCGGTAGATGGCACCAGCTACACCGTGAGGCACATGGCCGGCGACAACTTCACCGCCAACGGCCTCGCCTTCAGCCCCGACAACCGCGTGATGTACTGGTCGAACACGCCGGAGCACCGCATTGACCGGTTTGACTTCGACCTGGCCACGGGCGCCATCACGAACCGACGCCGTTGGGTACAGTTCGACCGCAAGGTGGATGGCCAGCCCTACGGAGGCCGCCCAGACGGTGCGGCGGTGGACGTGGAGGGCAACTACTGGGTGGCGATGTACGAAGGGGCCTGTGTGATGCAACTGTCGCCAGCGGGCAAGGTACTGCAGCGCATTGCAGTGCCGGTGCAGTGCCCGACCATGGTGTGTTTTGGGGGAGAGGATTTGCGCACGCTGTACATCACGTCGGCGCGGGCAGGGAGGCCGCAGGCGGAGCTGGAAGCGCCAGATCCGGCGGGCGCTCTGTTCAGCATGTGGGTGAAGGTACAGGGATTGACAGTGAATCTCTTCAAAGAGTGAATATCCTCTGGGATACCAATTTGATCTACGGAGACAGTCAAATGGACAGACGACGTGAGGTCACGATCCGCTCAGTACATGATGGCGCTTCACTGACGTTTTCACAGTTTCGGTCTGTGCATGACGAGACGAATGAGGAAACGTTTATAGCCACGGCAAGGGTAGGCCCATGGTTTGCCGAGGTCAGTGCCTCAACATACATGGCGATGAATCTCGGCGAATTCTTCAATGATTTGGCCGCGAATTGGAGCGGATGGGAAGGAGAGAAATCCTGGGGCTCGCTAGAAGGAGAGGTCACCATCACGGCGACGGCAGACCGCACTGGTCACATAAAGCTGAGGTTCAGTCTTACTCAACCGTATACAGGTTTCGAGTGGCAAGTCTCAGGAGCATTGGAGCTTGAAGCTGGAAGCCTTGAGTACCTTGCCGTGAGCGCAGCGAATGCGTGGAACAAACCCGCAACCTAACTGACTACAGGAAAAGTCTTCTTGTTTCTTGCACCGGGTACGAGACCAATCGCGAAAGCGCGATGGGGGCACTGTCAAATCAGCCAAATAGCTCATCCCTTCATCTCCAACAACACGTCATAAACCGCCCCCATGTTGTGATAGTCCACCTTCCCCGCGTTGCTCTTCTCGCGCGTGTGGTTGCGGTTGGCGCCGTCGAGGATGCGAAACCACGCGCCGTGTTCGTGGTCCACAAAGTGCTCCCAGCAGTACGCCCAGATGCGGTCGTACCACTGCCAGTAGCGGTCATCGCCGGTGCGCACCGCCAGCACCGCAGCCGCCGCCATGCTCTCGGCCTGCACCCAGTGGTACTTGCCGTCGTCGCAGATGCTGCCGTCGGGCGCCATGCCGTAGACGATGCCGCCGTGCACCGCGTCCCAGCCCTTGGCCAGGGCGTCATCGAACAGGAATCGTGCGCAGGGCAGGTGCCAGTCGGCGGGGGCCAGGGCGTCCAGTTGCAGCAGCAGCTTGGCCCATTCGGTCTGGTGACCGACTTGATAGCCCCAGGGGCGGAAGATGTTGCTGCGGTCGTGGCGGTTGTAGTCCCAGTCCACGGACCAGTCGGCGTGAAAATGCTCCCACACCCAGCCTTCGGCCGCCGGGGCGCTGGCGGCGGTGGACAACCCGGCCTGCCGCTGGCAGATGCCTTGCGCGAGTTGTTCGGCCCGCTCGATGTAGCGGCGCTCGCCGGTGGCACGGAAGGCGGAGATCATGGCCTCGCAGGCGTGCATGTTGGCGTTCTGGCCTCGGTAGCCGGTCGACTGCCAATCAGGGCTGGCCTCGTCGGCATACAGGCCTGCGGCGGGCTGCCAGAAGTGCTGCTCGGCGGTGTCAAACGCCTGGGCCAACCACGCGCGGGCCTCGGGCACCCCGGCCTCGCAAGCGCGGGCATAGGCCAGCATCACAAAGGCCATGCCGTAGCAATGGCGCGTGGCGTCTTGCACCGTGGCGCGGCCTTCATGCCAGTCCATTTGCCAGGCGTAGCCGCCGGTGGCGGGGTCGAGAAACGCAGTGCGCAGGAACGAGAGCGCGTGCCGCATGCCGGCCTGATACCGCGCCTCGCCCGTGGTGCGGTAGAGCATGGCATGCGTGACCACAAAACGCGTGGCGCTGACGAGGTGGCGGGTGCGGGTGTTGTAGACCGTGCCGTCGTCCAGAAAGAAGTGGTAGTGACCGCCCGTGGGGTCGGTAGCGACGGGGTCATAGAACGCCATGGTCTGGCGCAGGTGCTCGCGCAGGAAGACAGGCGAGCGGAAGTCAGGCCGGGGAGCGGTCATGGCGGATGTCTCCTGAGCCGTTCGGGCCGGGCTTTTCAAAGCCCGGTGCGTCGCTTCGACAAGCTCGGCGTGAACGGATTTTTTTGTTCTCAATGCGACTGGACAGAAGCGTTGCGCGCGGCTTCTACAAACTCAGCCCGAACGGATTGGAGGCTGGCTCAGCGCATGCCGGTCACTTGGCGTTGCGCAGCAGGCTTAGCAATCCCGCAGTGGAGCCATCCAGCCCCGCCACATCGCCACTCGCCAAACGCGCCTCGATGTCCTTGGCCAGCACCTTGCCCAGTTCCACACCCCACTGGTCAAAGCTGTTGATGCCCCACAGCGCGCCGCTGACAAACACGCGGTGCTCCTGCAGTGCGATCAGCGACCCGAGCGCTGCAGGCGTGAGCGCATCCAGCAGCAAGAAGGTGCTGGGCCGGTTGCCCGGGAAGTGGCGGTGCGCGTCCTCCCCGTCCTTGCCCACCATCAGCGCCTGGGCCTGGGCCAGGGCGTTGGCCAGCAGCTTGTCGTGGTGACCGGGCAGCGGGTGCGTGGGCTGGCGCACGGCGATGATTTCCAGCGGGATCACGTCCGTGCCCTGGTGCAGCATCTGGAAGAACGCGTGCTGGCCGTTGGTGCCGGGCTCGCCCCACAGCACGGGCGACGTAGCCACCGCCAGCGGCGTGCCGTCCTTGGCCACGCGCTTGCCGTTGCTCTCCATCTCCAGCTGTTGCAGGTAGGCCGGCAGGCGCCGCAGCGCGGCGTGGTATGGGGCGATGCAGCGGCTGGTGAAGCCGTGGAAGTTGCGGTACCACACGTCCAGCAGGCCCAGGCGCACAGGCAGGTTGGCCTGCAGCGGCGCCGTGCGGAAGTGCTCGTCCATCGCGTGGGCACCCGCCAGCAGGTCGCGAAAGCCCTGGGCGCCGATGGCGATGGCCATGGGCAGCCCGATGGCCGACCACAGCGAGTAGCGCCCGCCCACCCAGTCCCAGAAGCCGAAGGTGGTGGTGATGCCCAAGGTGCCCGCAGCCTGCACATTGGTGGTCAGCGCTGCGAAGTGGCGCGCCACGTCGCGCCCGCCCTGGGCCTCAAACCACGCCAGGGCCGAACGCGCGTTGGTCATGGTCTCGGCCGTGGTGAAGGTCTTGGAGGCGATGAGGAACAGCGTGTTCTCTGGCCGCAGGCCTTGCAGCACGCTGTGCAGTTCGTGCCCGTCCACGTTGGAGACGAAGTGAAAACGCTTGCCGGGCAGGCGATGCTGCTCCAGCGCCAGCACGGCCATGTGCGGCCCCAGGTCCGAGCCGCCGATGCCGATGTTCACCACGTCGGTGATGGCCTCGTCGGCGCGCACAGCCTCGGCATAGGCCAGCATGGCGTCCAGCGTGGTGTGCACGGCAGCCAGGTCGGCCGCAACCTGGGGCGCGTCGCCCGGCAGCGCCAGGCCTTGAGGGCGGCGCAGCAGCGTGTGCAGCACGGCGCGGCCTTCGGTGTTGTTGATGGGTTGGCCGGCCAGCATGGCGTCGCGCTGCGCGGGCAGGTGGCAGGCGCGGGCCAGGTCCAGCAGCAAGGTCTCGGTGGGCGCGTCCCACAGGTTCTTCGACAGGTCGGCAAACACCCCCGGCGCGGCTTGGCTGAACTGCTCAAAGCGGCTGGCGCCGTGCTGCGCAAAGGCTGCGCGCAGGTCCAGGTGCTGGCCGTGGGTGTCAAACGCGGTCTGCAGCGCAGCCCACTCGGGAGTCTGGTCACATCGAAGGTGCATGGCGTGGTGATTGGCAGTGAGGTCCATCGACAACAAACAACAAGGCCGCAAATGGTAACTTGATTACAAAAATAGATCGATACTTTGATGCAATCCATGCCTGGCCATCTTTGTAGGACGCAGGCGATCCCAAAATTCATGTAACGAGATTACAATTTCCGGCACGCACCGCACGCCGGATGCGATCACGGCACAACCTAGAACACAACCCAGAACATTTGCACGGAGACCCCCCATGAGTTTTGACCTTGTCCTGTTTGGCGGCACCGGAGACCTGGCCTGGCGCAAGCTGATGCCGGCGCTGTTCCAGGCCTTTCGCCACGGGACGCTGCCTGACGGGGGGCGCATCATTGCCGTGGCGCGCGACGAGCACAGCCACGAACAATACCGCAGCCTCATCCAGTCCCGGTTCGATGGCGTGGAGCTGGCCAAGCGGCCCACACCCGACGAGTTCGAGCGCTTTGGCGCCCTGCTGCACTATCTGCGCATGGACCTGTCGCAAAGCGCCGACTACGAGCGCCTGGCCGCCATGCTGCGCGAACGCAACGCCGATTCGGTGGTGATGTATGTGGCCACCGCGCCCAGCCTGTTCACCACGGTCTGCGAGCAGATTGCAGCCGTGGGTCTGAACGGCCCGCAGACCCGGGTGGTGCTGGAAAAGCCCCTGGGGCACGACCTGGCCTCCAACCAGGCGATCAACGACACGCTGCGCCGCGTGCTGAAGGAAGAGCAGGTCTTTCGCATCGACCACTACCTGGGCAAGCCGTCGGTGCAGAACCTGTTTGCGCTGCGCTTTGGCAACACGCTGTTCGAGCCGCTGTGGCGCCGCGAGACCATTGCCAACATCCAGATCACCATCGCCGAAGAGCTGGGCGTGGAATCGCGCGGCGCCTTCTACGACCAGACCGGCGCGCTGCGCGACATGGTGCAGAACCATGCGCTGCAGCTCTTGTGCGCCATCGGCATGGAGCCCCCCATCAACTCCAGCGCCAATGCGATCCGCGACGAAAAGCTCAAGGTGCTGCAGGCGCTCAAGCCCTGGACAGCGGAATCTCTGGGCCAGCACGTGATTCGCGGGCAGTATGCCGCGGGCATGCACCAGGGCCAGCCCGTGCCGGGCTACCTGCAGGAAAAAGGGGTGAGCCCCACCAGCACCACCGAGACCTTTGTGGCGCTGCGCACCGAGATCAGCAACTGGCGCTGGGCGGGCGTGCCGTTCTACATCCGCACCGGCAAGCGGCTGGCGGGGCGCGACGCGCACATCGTCATCAACTTCCGGCCCGTGCCCCACCCCATCTTCAAGACGCCCTCGGGCGCGGCCAACCGCCTGGTCATCAACCTGCAGCCCAAGGACGGGCTGGAGCTGCACCTGATGGCCCAGGGCGCGGCCCAACACCAGACCGAGCCCGCACTGTCGCAGGTGCACCTGAACCTGGACTTCGACCAGCGCTTCGGCACCGAGCGCGTGGGCGCCTACGAGCGCCTGCTGCTGGACGTGATTGCCGGGCGCCTGAACCTGTTCGTGCGCAGCGACGAACAGGAAGAAGCCTGGCGCTGGGTGGAGCCCATCCTGCAGCACTGGAAGAACGACCCCGCAGGCCCCCGCCCCTACGCCGCCGGCAGCTGGGGCCCACGCGCGGCCAGCGCGATGATTGCGCGCGACGGCCACTGCTGGAGCGAGGAGATGTGAACCCGCACGGGCCGCCGCCGCCGCGGCCCGTGAAAGCGTGCTGGCCGTCTGCCGCCAGACCCGCGCGCTCGCTCGCCCGCCGCTCGCCCGCCGCGTGCAGACCCGTTGCAGGCGCCTTGCAGGCCCCTTCCGCCCTCGCGCCGGTCGTTTTCTCAGGCCCGCTGCGGCACATCCCATCGAACCATCGCGCAACCAGGGTATCGAACCTGGACATGCGCCAAGATTGGTGCAAGATGAAGGCCTGCGCGCGCGCAGCGTGCAGCGACCGCCCCGGGCGGTGGCGACCCACACACAGCCATAACGAAAGTCATAAAGAAAGGCCATCCCATGTTCCGCAAAATCATGATCCTCGTGGACGAGCACCCGCAGTCTCAAACCGCGATTGCGCAAGGCGTGGAAGTGGCGCGCACGCATGGCGCGCATGTCGTGTTCCTTCACCTCCCCCCGGCGTATGCGTTTCCGATGGCCGACATGCCCGGCGGCGGCATGGCAGCGTTTGCCGCGCAATCGGCCGAGGAATTCGAGCAGCAGACCCAGGCCACGGCGGCTGATTTGCTGCAATCGGCAGAAGCCGAAGCCCGCTCGGCGGGTGTTGCCAGCGTGGGCGCCATCGGCCCCGGCGATGCGTCGGTGGACTATGTGGTGGAGGCCCTTACCAACCGGGGTTGCGACCTGGTGGTCGTTGCGTCTTCGGGCAGCAACGCCGTGGTGCGCCTGCTCACCGGCGACATCATCCCGGGGCTGATCTCGCGCTCGCCCGTGCCGGTGCTGATCTGCCCGCTGCCCACCTGAGCCACACCCGCCACACCAGCTCCACTGGCGTTGCATCCCATCCTTTCTTGAACGCACCCTGCCTCAACCCTATGGCCCACGACGTACAAGTACGCACCACCCTTCCCGGCGACATCGACGCGCTGCTGGCGCTGCAGGAGCGTGTCTACCCGGCCATCGACCCCTGGCGGCGCGACCACCTCGTGCACCAGCTGAAGGTGTTTCCGCAAGGCCAGCTGGTGGCCGAGCTGGACGGCGAGGTGGTGGGCTGCGCCAGCGCGCTGGTGATCCTGTGGGACGAGTGGGCCGAAGAGCACACCTGGCAGGAAATCACCGCTCGCGGCACCTTCAGCACCCACAACCCCGACGGCTTCACGCTGTATGGCGCCGAGGTGTTCGTCGACCCCGACATGCGCGGGCGGCGCATCGGCCAGGCGCTGTACGAGGGCCGTCGCCAGCTGTGCCGTGATCTGAACCTGCGCCGCATCATCGCCTGCGGGCGGCTGCCCGGCTACCAGGCGCATGCGCCGCAGATGACGGCCGAGCAATATGCCAAGCGCGTGCTGTGGGGCGACCTGAGCGACCCGGTGCTGAGCTTTCAGCTGCGCGAGGGCTTTCGCTACTGCGGCATCATGAAGGACTACCTGCCGCAGGACGAGGAATCCTGCGGCCAGGCATCCCTGATCGTGTGGATCAACCCGGACTTCGACCCGTCGCGACCGACGGCCTTGCAACCCGCCCCCACATCCTAGGAGAGCCATGACGGTCAACACCCAAGACATGCAGCCGGTCTTCAAGCCCAGCCAGGGCATCGTGCGCATTGCCGCCGTGCAATATCTGCTGCGCTCCATCGACGACTGGGAAGGCTTTGAGAACCAGGTCCGCTTCGTGATGAAGGCGGCCGGCGACTACAAGCCCCAGTTCGTGATGTTCCCGGAAATCTTCACCACGCAGCTGCTGTCGTTCATGGACACGACCGACCTGCGCAACGCCGTGCGCCGCATGGATGAATACACGGACCGCTACATGGAGCTGTTCAAGGACCTGGCCAAACGCTGGGGCGTGTACATCATCGGCGGCAGCCACCCCACGCTGTCGAACGGGCAGCTGCTCAATACGGCCTACCTGTTCAGCCCGCAGGGCAAGGTGTTCACGCAGAACAAGATCCACCTCACGCGCTGGGAAAAGGAAAAATGGAAGGGCGACCCGGGCCACCACCTGTCGGTGTTCGACACCCCCCACGGCCGCATCGCCATCCTGATCTGCTACGACATCGAGTTCCCTGAACTCTCGCGCATGGTGTGCGAGCAGGGCGCCGACATCATCTTCGTACCCTCGTGTACCGACGACCGCCAGGGCTTCTGGCGCGTGCGCTACTGCTGCCATGCGCGGGCCATCGAAAACCAGGTGTATGTGGCCGTGACCGGCACCGTGGGCAACCTGGCCGTGGAAGGCCTGGGCCTGCACTACGGCCAGGGCGCGATCATCACGCCGTCGGACTTTCCATTTGCGCGCGACGGCATCGCCGCCGAAGGCGTGCCCAACATGGAACAGATCGTGATCGCCGACGTGGACCTGGCCAAGCTGGTGACCAACCGGGTCAACGGCACCACCATCCCGCTGTACGACAAGCGCAAGGACGTGTACGTGAATCCGGTCGAGGTGATTGCCACCGCCGACTGACTGAACCGGTGCCCGCGCCCTGCGGTCGACACCGGCGCACTGCGACCATACACAGCCACAGCCACAGCCACAGCCTGCGGAATCTTCAGTCGGTGCCCGCGAGGTCCAGCGCCCGCGAGGCGCCATGCAGTGCCGGGGTGGCGCTGGGGTCAATCACCCAGCACGGGATGGATGCCAGGTACGCCTGAAAGCGCCCCTTGGCCTCGAAGCGCGTACGGAACGGCGAGCTGTCGAACCAGGTGCCCAGGCGCGGCACGATGCCGCCGCCCAGATACACGCCGCCGCGCGCGCCCAGCGTCAGCGCCAGGTTGCCGGCCACGCTGCCCAAAAAGCCGCAGAACAGCTCCAGCGCCTCCAGCGCGAGGGGGTCGCCCGCGTGCAGGGCCAGTTCCGTCACCTCGGCGGCGGCGCTCACCTCTTCGCCGCCGTGGCGCGCCAGCGTGCGGACTGCGTGGTACAGATCCACCAGGCCCGCACCCGACACGGCGCGCTCGGCCGAGACATGGCCGTAGCGCTCCTGCAGCAGCGCGAGCACATCGAATTCGCGCTGGTTCTGCGCGGGCAGCGTGACATGCCCCCCTTCGCCCGACAGCGGCACGCCGTGGCGGGAGCCTGGCGGAAACACCAGGCCCGACACCCCGAGCCCCGTACCCGGGCCCAGCAATGCAATCGCACTGCCCGGCACGGCCACGCCGCCGCCCACGGGGCGCAGCTGGTCGGGCGTGAGCACGGGCAGCGCCAGCGCCAGTGCGGTGAAGTCGTTGACGACCACCAGCCGTTCGAAGCCAAAGGCCTCGCGCACGGCGCGCTGCGAAAAGCTCCAGCTGTGGTTGGTCATGCGGATGGCGTCGCCCGTGACCGGGTTGGCGATGCCGAACGCGGCATCGCGCGGCGTGGGCACGCCCACCTCCTGCAGGTAGGCGGCCAGCGCGGCATCCACGGTGGGGAACTGCGCACAGGGCAGCACCCGCGTGTCGTTCAGCTCGCCGCCCGGCCCGGCCTGCCAGGCCAGGCGGATGTTGGTGCCGCCAATGTCTGCAAGAAGGCGTTGTGGGTGCTGCTGCATGAAAGGAGGCTTTACAGGGCAATGCCGCGCCAGGGCGGGCGCGGACGGAAATAAAACCGGGCCGGAAACGGCTGGCGGCGCTTGTTTGCTACGTTTTTTATAGCTTACAGCGCTTATTGGATAAGCGCTGGGCCCTATTTTTACCCCAAATGCGCGGCCCGGCAAAGACCAAAGTCCGCGCCAACGGCGTGCCTTTGCCGGGCCCGCGCTGCGCGCGCACGGCTCGCACGGTGCTACACCGCCAGGCGCTCTTGCGTCTGCGCGTCGAACCAGTGCGCATGCGCGGGCGCCACGGCCAGGCCCACGTGGTCGCCCGGCCGCACGCGGGTCTGCGCATCGGTGCGCAGGGTGACGCCGCCCGCCGCGGTGTCCACCATCACATAGGTGTCGGGGCCGGTGGGTTCCACCACGCTGACCTGGCCGCGCCAGGGCGCGTCATCGCTGAGCACCAGGTGCTCGGGCCGCACACCCAGCAGCATCTGCGCGGGGCCTGCGGGGGCGGGCAAGTCCAGCGAGGCACCCTGCGCGCCAAACTGCCCGCCTGCCAGCACGCCACCCCGCAGCAGGTTCATGGTGGGCGAGCCGATGAAGGTGGCCACATAGGTATTGGCCGGGCGGTTGTAGATCTCGTCGGGCGTGCCCAGCTGCTGCACCACGCCGCCCTTCATCACCGCGATGCGCGAGCCCAGGGTCATGGCCTCGACCTGGTCGTGCGTGACATACACGCTGGTGATGCCGCTGGCCTGGTGCAGGCGCTTGATCTCGGCGCGCATCTCCACGCGCAGCTTGGCGTCCAGGTTGGACAGCGGCTCGTCGAACAGAAAGAGCTGCGGCTGGCGCGCCAGGGCGCGCCCCATGGCCACGCGCTGGCGCTGGCCGCC
>NZ_JBMIRS010000157.1:0-25551 GCF_049198005.1 Paracidovorax sp. MALMAid1276
CTCTCGAACCGCCCGGTGCGGATCCGCATGCCGGGTGGTGTGGGAGGGGCGCAGTCTACAATGACTGTCCCCTATCCCGATTGGAGCAAACCCGCTAGTTTGCTAGAGGTCACCATGAAATTCGAAAACAGCATTTTCGAATTTCATGGTGTTTTGGCATCAAACGTCAATATTCCCCGCCCGCAGCGCATTCGTCTCAATGAAGTCCCGCCGCGGCTCCACCTCATCCCCCATCAGCATCGTGAACACGCGGTCCGCCTCGATCGCATCGTCGATCTGCACACGCAGCAGGCGGCGCACATTCGGGTCCATCGTCGTTTCCCACAGCTGCTCGGGGTTCATTTCGCCCAGGCCCTTGTAGCGCTGGCGGCTGGTGGTGCGCTCGGCTTCGCTGATCAGCCACTTCATGGCCTGGCGGAAGTCGCCCACTTTTTCTTCCTTCTGCTTCTCGCCTTCGCCGCGCAGGGCCTTGGCGCCCTCGCCCAGCAGGCCGCGGAAGGTGTCGGCGGCTTCGGCCAGGGCGGCGTAGTCGGCGCCGTGCACAAAGTCCTGCGTGATGACGCTGCTCTTGATGTTGCCGTGGTGGCGGCGGCTGATGCGCAGGATGGGCTTGTCGGTGCGCACGTCGAATTCGCCAGCGACCTCGGCGGGGATGCCGGTGGTGTTCAGCTCGCGCAGCTTGGCCTGCAGCGTGACGGCGCTGGCTTCGGCGTCGGCCACGGTGTCCAGGTTCAGGCTCACGCCGTCAGCGATAGCGCGCAGGGCTTCTGCGTCCATGAAGTTGGACAGGCGATCGATCACGCTCTCGGCCACCTGGTGCTTTCGCGCCAGTTCGGCCAGGGTGTCGCCGGTCAGCACCTGCGGGTTGGCGCCGCCGGTGCTCACGCTGGCGTGGTTCAGCGCGATGCGCAGCAAGAAGCCGTCGAGCGCGGGGCCGTCCTTCAGGTACAGCTCTTCCTTGCCGGCCTTGACCTTGTACAGCGGCGGCTGGGCGATGTAGATGTGGCCGCGCTCGACCAGTTCGGGCATCTGGCGGTAGAAGAAGGTGAGCAGCAGGGTGCGGATGTGGGCGCCGTCCACGTCGGCGTCGGTCATGATGATGATGCGGTGGTAGCGCAGCTTGCCCACGTCGAAGTCGTCTGCGCCGCTCTTGCCGTCGCCGCCGCCGGCCTTGCCGATGCCGGTGCCGAGGGCCGTGATCAGCGTGAGGATTTCGTTGCTGGTCAGCAGCTTTTCATACCGCGCTTTTTCCACGTTCAGGATCTTGCCGCGCAGGGGCAGGATGGCCTGGAACTTGCGGTCGCGCCCTTGCTTGGCAGAGCCACCGGCGGAGTCACCCTCCACGATGTAGATCTCGCACAGCGAGGGGTCTTTTTCCTGGCAGTCGGCCAGCTTGCCGGGCAGGCCCATGCCGTCGAGCACGCCCTTGCGGCGGGTCATTTCGCGGGCCTTGCGGGCGGCTTCGCGGGCGCGGGCGGCTTCCACGATCTTGCCGCAGATGATCTTCGCGTCGTTGGGCTTCTCTTGCAGGTAGTCCGTCAGCAGGCGGCTCACGATGTCTTCCACCGGTGCGCGCACTTCGCTCGACACCAGCTTGTCCTTGGTCTGGCTGCTGAACTTGGGCTCGGGCACCTTCACGCTCAGCACGCAGCACAGGCCTTCGCGCATGTCGTCGCCGGTGACTTCCACCTTGGCTTTCTTGGCCAGCTCGTTTTCTTCGATGTACTTGTTGATGACGCGGGTCATCGCGGCGCGCAGGCCGGTGAGGTGGGTGCCGCCATCACGCTGGGGGATGTTGTTGGTAAAGCACAGCACTTGCTCGGTGTAGGCGCTGTTCCACTGCATGGCCACTTCCACGCCGATGTGGGTGCCGGGGATGCCGCCGTAGCTCTCGGCCGGGCGCTCGCCCACCGCGTAGAACGAGGTGGGGTGCAGCACGGTCTTGCCCTTGTTGATGAACTCGACAAAGCCGCGCACGCCGCCCGCGCCCGAGAAGTCGTCTTCCTTGCCGCTGCGCTCGTCCTTCAGGCGAATGCGCACGCCGTTGTTCAGGAACGAGAGCTCGCGCAGGCGCTTGGCGAGGATCTCGTAGTGGAACTCGTTGTTCTCTTTGAAGATTTCGGTGTCGGGCAGGAAGTGCACTTCGGTGCCGCGCTTGTCGGTGTCGTCCAGCACCTGCATGGGCGAGACTTCCACGCCGTCCACCGCCTTCACGATGCGGTTTTGCACCACGCCCTTGCTGAATTCCAGCGCGTGCACCTTGCCCTCGCGGCGCACGGTCAGGCGCAGCATCTTGGACAGTGCGTTCACGCAGCTCACGCCCACGCCGTGCAGGCCGCCAGACACCTTGTAGCTGTTCTGGTTGAACTTGCCGCCCGCGTGCAGTTCGGTCAGCGCAATCTCGGCAGCACTGCGCTTGGGCTCGTGCTTGTCGTCCATCTTCACGCCGGTGGGGATGCCGCGGCCGTTGTCCACCACGCTGATGGAGTTGTCGGTGTGGATGGTGACGACGATGTCGTCGCAGTGGCCGGCCAGGGCCTCGTCGATGGAGTTGTCGACCACCTCGAACACCAGGTGGTGCAGGCCCGTGCCGTCGCTGGTGTCGCCGATGTACATGCCGGGGCGCTTGCGCACCGCCTCCAGGCCTTCCAGGATGGTGATGGCGCCTTCGCCATAGCCTTCGCTGGCGCCGGCCTGGTTGGTGTCGATCTTGGGGACGATGGGAGCAGGCTCACCCGTGCCGTTAGGTTCTTGCTCGGGCAGGTTGTTGTCAGCGGTCATGGTGGGCCTTGGGGTCCGTGGAAACCGGGGGCTTCCAGTGTTTTCAATGGTCAAATTGGTCTTCAGCGCTTATTGCATAAGCGCTAACAGCTATCAAAAAGATAGTGAATGAGCGCAGCCGTGGGAGGGGCGGCAGACAGCTTCACTGCCTCAGATGCGCATGGGCATCACCACGTACTTGAAGCTGTCGTTCTCGGGGATGGTCAGCAGCGCCGAGCTGTTGCCGTCGGAGAGCTCCACCTTCACCATGTCCTGGCCCATGTTGGCCAGGGCGTCGATCAGGTAGGTCACGTTGAAGCCGATCTCGATGGTGTCGCCACCGTAGTCGATGTCGAGCTCGTCCACGGCTTCTTCCTGCTCGGCGTTGTTGGACGCCACGCGCAGCGTGCCGGGTTCGATGTTCAGGCGCACGCCCTTGAACTTGTCGCTGGTCATGATGGCCGTGCGCTGCAGGCTGGCCAAGAGCGGCGCGCGGCCCAGGGTGACCGAGTTCTTGTGGTTCTTGGGGATCACGCGGTTGTAGTCAGGGAACTTGCCTTCCACCAGCTTGGTGACGAACTCCATGCCGCCGAAGGTGAACTTGGCCTGGTTGTTGGCGAACTGCATCTCGATGTGCGGCTGGTTCTCGCCACCGGCGTCGCTCAGCAGGCGCTGCAGCTCGATCACGGTCTTGCGCGGCAGGATGACTTCCTGCTTGGGCACTTCCACATCCAGCGTGGCGCTGGCAAAGGCCAGGCGGTGGCCGTCGGTGGCCACCAGGCTCAGCTGCTTGCCTTCGGCGACGAACAGGATGCCGTTGAGGTAGTAGCGGATGTCCTGCACGGCCATGGCAAACGACACCTGGGACAGCAGGTCCTTCAGGGTCTTTTGCGGCACGGCGAACACGGGGCCGAAGGCGGCGGATTCCTGCACCAGCGGGAAGTCTTCGGCCGGCAGGCTCTGCAGGGTGAAGCGGCTCTTGCCGCCCTTCAGGACCAGCTTCGACTGTTGCGACTCCAGGCTCACCGTCTGGTCGCCAGGCATGGTGCGCAGGATGTCGATGAGCTTGCGCGCGCCCACGGTGGTGGTGAAGTCGCCGGTGTCGCCGCCCAGCTCGGCCGTGGTGCGGATCTGGATTTCGAGGTCGCTGGTCGTCAGCTGCAGGGCATTGCCCGTCTTGCGGATCAGCACGTTGGCCAGGATGGGCAGCGTGTGACGGCGTTCCACGATGCCCACCACGGACTGCAGAACTGCGAGAACCTTGTCTTGTGTTGCCTTCAGGACGATCATGTCATCAACCTCTTGTGGTTTTTGGGAACGGAGCTTGGACAGCGGCACGGGTGGTGCCTCCCCCTCCTGTCTAACCCGCCATTTTGCCCCTTAACGGGGTCGCTTCTTCGTGGGGCTGTCTCACCGGCATTTCGCGCTGGTTCGGTCATCTATCCTTTGAGCGTCTGCTCCAGAACGTGCAACTGCTGGTTCAGCTCGGTCAGCTGCTGTCGCTCGCCCGCAATCTTGCGCACGGCATGCAGCACCGTGGTGTGGTCGCGCCCGCCGAACAGCTCGCCGATCTCGGGCAGGCTCTTTTGCGTCAGCTCCTTGGCCAGGTACATGGCGATCTGGCGCGGCCGGGCAATGCTGGCCGGGCGCTTCTTGCTGTACATGTCGGCGACCTTGATCTTGTAATAGTCGGCCACCGTCTTCTGGATGTTCTCCACGCTGATCTGCCGGTTCTGGATGGACAGCAGGTCGCGCAGCGCCTCGCGGGCCAGCTGGATGGAGATTTCCTTCTGGTTGAAGCGCGAGTACGCCAGGATCTTGCGCAGCGCGCCTTCGAGCTCGCGCACGTTGGACCGCACGTTCTTTGCCACGAAGAAGGCGACTTCCTCGGGCATCTCGGTGCCTTCCACGCGGGCCTTGTTGATCAGGATGGCCACGCGCATCTCCAGCTCGGGCGGCTCGATGGCCACGGTGAGGCCCGAGTCGAAGCGCGACACCAGCCGCTCGTGGATGTTGGCCAGGCCCTTGGGGTAGGTGTCCGACGTCATCACGATGTGCGACTTCTTGGCGAGGAGTGCCTCGAACGCGTTGAAGAATTCTTCCTGCGTGCGGTCCTTGTTGGCGAAGAACTGCACATCGTCGATCAGCAGCAGGTCCAGCGAGTGGTAGCGCTCCTTGAACTCATCGAAGGTGCGGCGCTGGTAAGCCTTAACCACATCCGACACGAACTGTTCGGCGTGGATGTAGAGAACTTTGGCGTCGGGCTTGTCGGCCAGCAGGCGGTTGCCCACAGCGTGCACCAGGTGGGTCTTGCCCAGGCCCACGCCGCCGTAGATGAACAATGGGTTGTACAAATGCCCTGGCGTGCCGGCCACATGCATGGCCGCCGAGCGCGCCATGCGGTTGGCCGTGCCTTCCACCAGGGTTTCAAACGTGAGCGCGGCGTTCAGGCGGTTGCGAAAGGCGCCGGTGGGCGTTTCGTCACTGCTGGCAGGCGCGGTCTCGGCAGGCGCCGCCGGGCTGGCAGCCTCGGGCGCCACGGGCCGCACGTAAGTGCGGGCAACGGATTCCCGCTGAGCAAGCGCTAACTCCAGGGTGATGGGCTGGCCATACAGGCCTTCGAGCAGCGCGGCAATGCGCCCGGCGTACTGCGCGCGGATCCAGTCGAGCTTGAAGCGGTTGCCCACCAGCAGCGTCACCTTGGAGAAGTCCTCGGCCACCTGCGCCACCAGGGGCTTGATCCAGGTGTTGAATTGCTGCTCGGGCAGGTCTTGCGCCAGTTGTTCTACGCAGGCCTGCCACAGCCCCTGGCCGGCATCTGAGCCGGAAGATTGCTGGAGGCTGCGGGAGGGTTCCTCGGTCATTTCGGGGAGCTTCTTGTTGTGGATAGGAGGAACTGGGACGGGCGCCGGATTGTAGCTTGTCAAGGAGTTATCCACAATTTGGGGGCGGGCGTCTGCAAGGGTTTCCCCGGGGGCTAACGAGCGGGGCCTTGCGCGGTGCAACCTCGTCCCGCAGGGCGCACGCCCTGGTCCGATGATGGCGGGACGGCGCCGCCGCATGCGAGGGGGGCATTGCCAGCGCCCATCAAGCCTGCGATAATTGCGGGTTTCCCTGAATGTGTTCAGGGTGATTTGACCCGGCGCGCCGTTATTTCTGTCTTCCCGCATGGGGCCTTGGTGGCTTTCTGGTGGGGTCCGGCAGGGGTTCACAAGCAGCAGTCCGGAACTGAACCTCAAGGAATAGCACCATGAAACGTACTTACCAGCCCTCCAAGACGCGCCGCGCGCGCACCCACGGTTTCCTCGTCCGCATGAAGACCCGCGGCGGCCGCGCTGTCATCAACGCACGCCGCGCCAAGGGCCGCAAGCGCCTGGCCGTCTAAGGCCGGTCAGCTCGGTTGACTGACGGCCCGCTGCCCTGGCTCCCCGGTTTGTACCGCCAGGTTCCAAACGGGGCGCCTGCATGCAACGGCTGAAAACCCGTCCGCAGTTCCAGGCCGCCATGGCGGGGGGCACCGTTTCCCGCACCGCGCATTTTGCGTTGCACCGCCTGGTGCTCGGCACCGAAGGCAGCCCGTCTGCCCACGCCGCCAAAGTCCAACCCACAGGGCCCGGCTCCTTGCCACCAGTGCAAGGGCCGCAGGCCCTGTTTGCCGTGCCGGGCGTCTGGCTGGGTGCCATGGTGCCCAAACGGTGGGCCCGACGCGCCGTGACGCGCAACACCATCAAGCGCCAGATCTACACGGTGGGCGCCAGCTTCGAAGCTGGACTGCCGCAGGCCGCCCATGTCGTGCGCCTGCGCAGTGCGTTTGACCGCAAGCAGTTCGTGAGCGCGACGTCCGATCAGCTCAAGCAGGCCGTTCGGGCGGAGCTGATGCAACTGTTCGCACATGCGACCCGCCGGGCCGGTGTGCCGGGGGCGGTCGCCCCGCCCGCGGTGGTGATGGCGCCATGATGCAGCGCCTGCTGATCGGCGTGGTCAAGGGCTACCGGCTGCTGCTCAGCCCCTGGCTGGGGTCGGCCTGTCGGTTCGAACCCACGTGCTCGGTGTATTCGCTGCAGGCGCTTCAGCAGCATGGCGCTGCTGTGGGCAGCTATCTCACGGTGCGCAGGCTGGTACGCTGCCACCCCTGGTGCGATGGGGGCCATGACCCGGTCCCGCAAGAACCGCCGCGCGGCATGAGGCTTTTCTCGCGGCTGCAACAATCCTCCACCACCCAACCATCCTCACCAAAGAAGTCTTCATGAACGACATTCGCCGCACCATCCTGTGGGTGATTTTTGGCTTTTCCATGGTTCTGCTGTGGGACAAGTGGCAACTGCACAATGGCAAACAGGCCACGTTCTTCCCCACCGCGCCGGTGGCCACGGCGCAGGCGCCTGCTGGTGCCGCCTCGGGCGCCACGGGCTCTGCCAGCGTGCCTGTCTCCAGCGTCCCCGTGACTGCGGCTGCGCAACCCGGCGCGGCTTTGGTGCCGGGCCAGCCCTCACCCGCTGCCGCGCCTGCCACACGCGAGCGCGTGGAGGTCAAGACCGACCTGTACCGCCTGATCTTCGACAGCGAAGGCGGATCGCTCACGCATGCCGAACTGTTGCAGCACGTCGACATGGACGACAAGAACCGCAACTTTCTGCTGCTGGACGAAAGTGCGCAGCGTGTTTACGTGGCACAGACCGGTCTGATCGGCGGCGCTTTTCCGACGCACAAGACGCTGATGACCGCCGTGCCCGGCCCGCGTGAACTCAAGGACGGGCAAGATGAAATCAGTATCCGCTTCGAGTCTCCCGAGGTGGGCGGCCTGAAGCTCGCCAAGACCTGGACCATCAAGCGCGGCGCCTACGACATCGCGGTGAAGCATGAAGTGGTGAATGCTGGCAGTGCGGCCGTGTCGCCCCAGCTCTACCTGCAACTGGTGCGCGACGGCAACAAGCCGCCGGGCGAATCGTCGTTCTATTCCACCTTCACCGGGCCTGCGGTGTTCACCGAGGCCAAGAAGTACCAGAAGATCGAGTTCAAGGACATCGAAAACGGCAAGGTCGACATCCCGCGCGACAGCACCAATGGCTATGTGGCCATGGTGCAGCACTACTTCGCCAGCGCCTGGCTGCTGGCCGATGGCGTGCAGCGCGAACTGTTCACCCGCAAGGTCGACACCAATCTGTATTCGGTGGGCATGCTGGCACCGCTGGGCAGCATCGAGCCCGGTGCCAGCAAGACCATCGACGCGCGCCTGTTCGCGGGTCCGCAGGTCGAAACCATGATGGAGAAGCTGTATCCGAACCTGGAGCTGGTCAAGGACTACGGCTGGCTCACCATCCTGTCCAAGCCGCTGTACTGGCTGCTCGACCAGCTGCACAAGCTGCTGAACAACTGGGGCTGGTCCATCGTGGCGCTGGTGCTGCTGCTCAAGATCGCGTTCTACTGGCTCAACGCCAAGGCCTACGCCAGCATGGCCAAGATGAAGTCGGTGAATCCCAAGATCATGGAGATGCGCGAGCGCCTCAAGGACAAGCCGCAGCAGATGCAGCAGGAGATGATGCGCATCTACCGCGAGGAGAAGGTCAACCCCATGGGCGGCTGCTTCCCCATCATGATCCAGATCCCCGTGTTCATCGCGCTGTACTGGGTGCTGCTGTCCAGCGTGGAAATGCGCAACGCGCCCTGGATCGGCTGGATCCATGACCTCTCCACGCCCGACCCATACTTCATCCTGCCCCTGCTGATGACGCTCAGCTCGCTGTTGCAGACGGCCCTGAACCCCGCGCCGCCAGACCCGATGCAGGCCAAGATGATGTGGTTCATGCCGCTGATCTTCAGCGTGATGTTCTTCTTCTTCCCGGCCGGCCTGGTGCTGTACTGGCTGACGAACAACATCCTGTCGATTGCGCAGCAGTGGATCATCAACACCCGCATGGGCGTGCCGCCGCAGTTCAATCTGCCCAGTTTTAAGTGACATCCCCCTGAGCGGCTGCGCCGCTTCCCCCTCTCTCGAATCGCTGCGCAATTCGGGAAGGGGGACACCGCCAGCGCACGCAAGCGAAGCGCTGCCTGCGCAGCTTGGCGGCCCTTGCGCGGCGGTTGCTGGCCTGGGCCGCGCTGGTTTTGGCGCCCTGCCCCTTATCGATAGCCACCATGCTCTCCCGCCACCAAGATCCCATCGTCGCCATCGCCACTGCCCCCGGGCGCGGGGCCGTGGGCATCGTGCGGGTGTCGGGCAAAGGGCTCGCGGCGCTGGTGGAGGCCCTCTGCGGCCGCACTCTCAAGCCCCGCGAGGCCACCTACCTGCCGTTTCGCGATGCGCACGGCCAGGCCATCGACCAGGGGCTGGCCCTGTACTTCCCCGGCCCGCACAGTTACACAGGTGAGGACGTGCTGGAGCTGCAGGCCCACGGCGGCACGGTGGTCCTGCAGCTGCTGCTGGCGCGCTGCCTGGAGGCGGGTGCTGCCACTGACCCGGCCACGGGTCGGCCCTGCCTGCCCGGCCTGCGGGTGGCCCAGCCGGGCGAGTTCACCGAACGGGCTTTCCTGAACGACAAGATCGATCTGGCACAGGCCGAGGCCATCGCCGACCTGATCGACGCCAGCACCGAGGCCGCCGCGCGCAGCGCCAGCCGCTCGCTGTCGGGCGCGTTCTCGGCCGAGATCCATGGCCTGCGCGACGCGCTCATCCACCTGCGCATGCTGGTCGAGGCCACGCTGGACTTCCCTGAGGAAGAAATTGACTTTCTGCGCAAGGCTGATGCCGCTGGACAGCTATCAAAATTACAGCAAACCTTGGCATCGGTCATGCAGCGTGCGCGCCAGGGTGCGCTGCTGCGCGAAGGCATCAAGGTCGTGATCGCCGGCCAGCCCAACGCGGGCAAAAGTTCGCTGCTCAACGCGCTGGCCGGGGCCGAGCTCGCCATCGTCACGCCCATTGCGGGCACCACGCGCGACAAGGTGCAGCAGACCATTCAGATCGAAGGCGTGCCGCTGCATGTGATCGACACCGCAGGCCTGCGCGACAGCGCCGACGAGGTGGAGCGCATTGGCATCGCCCGCGCCTGGGATGAAATTGCCGCCGCCGACGCCGTGCTGTTCCTGCACGACCTCTCGCGCGCCGAGCTTGCCAGCCACCAGGCGGCGGATGCCGATATTGCTCGGACGCTGGCGCAGACACTCCCTGCGGGCGTGCCGGTCATCGACGTGTGGAACAAGCTGGACTGTGCACCGCCCCTGGCGGAAACGATGGCTGCATCTGCGCTCGTGCCCGTGTCCACAGGCACTGCCAGTGCTGCGCTGGCGACCGCTCATCCGGCCCTCTACCTGTCGGCGCGCACCGGCCAGGGGCTGGAGGCGCTGCGGCAGGCGCTGCTCGCCCTGGCCGGCTGGCAGTCGGCGCCCGAGGGCGTCTACATTGCGCGCGCCCGGCATGTCGAGGCGCTGCAGGCCGTGGCAGCCCATCTGGCCGAGGCGAGCGAGCAGCTTTCGGCCCAGGGCCCGGCACTCGACCTGCTGGCCGAGGAGCTGCGCCTTGCGCAGAACGCGCTCAACACGATCACGGGTGAGTTTTCGTCGGATGACCTGCTGGGCGTGATCTTCTCCAGCTTCTGCATCGGTAAATAACCGCCGCCTGTCGGTTGAACATGTAAACGGACGTAAACAGCGCTTGTGTCCCATCTGTAACAAGGGTACTTTCAGCCCATCATGAATCTGCCACCGTCCACGGCCCCCCGGGTCGACCTGCACGGTTTGATCGATGCCATCGCCCAGGCCAGTGCCGACGACAGCATGACCAACCCGCTTGCGCCCGCCCAATGGGATGTGCTTTCGTCCTATCTGCTGCCCGTGGTGCTGCCCGCCGGACAGGTGCTTTTTTCGCAGGGCGCCAATGACCGCACCCTGTACCTGGTCGAAAGCGGCAGCCTGAGCGTGCACTACCAGGACGAAAAGGAGCGGCTGCGCCTGGCCATCGTGGGCCCCGGGTCCGTCGTGGGCGAGGGCGCATTTTTCTCGCACCGGGCGCGCAGCGCCACCGTCCAGGCCAGCGCACCGAGCAAGCTCTGGAGCCTCACCGCCATCCGTTTCACCGAGCTGAGCAACCGGCAGCCTGCCATCGCGCTGGGCCTGGTGATGGCCACGGGGGCGGTGCTCGCCAAGCGCCTGGGCAATCGCCGCCGCCGCGTAGCCGCCACCTGAAGCGCCGCTGCCTGCGGGTCATCCCTGGGGCGCGTAGTGATGCGGGCGTTGCGGCGCGGGGTACACTAGTTTCGGCATTCCCGGGTGCTGTTTCCCAGGTGCCGTTTGAAGAGTCGCCCCCAGAAAGCACGCCATGTCCCTGTTCAGTTGGTTCAGCCGCAAACCTGCACCCCCCAAGCCGCGCGCTGTGGGCGAACCCTCGGGCTTGTTGAATGCCGATGCCACCGTCCCGCTGGCGGCGGGGCGCGCGGGCAGGCCGACGGTCGAGCCCTTGCCCGTGGAGCATGCCGCCAACCGCAAGAATGAGCGCATGGAGCGCCGCGAACTGCTCTACACCGTGGTGCGCGATGCGATGGTGCGGGCCGGTGTGCTGTCGGCCAGCTACAAGTTCAAGGTGTTGTCGCTGGACCAGCGCGGCCGCCAGTTCCTGGTGATGATGGACCTGGCGCGAGAATACGGTGGCGAGACGGTGCGCCTGTCTGAAATCGAGGCGCTGATCGCCCAGACCGCCAAGACCCGCTACGACATTCTCGTCACGGCCGTGTACTGGCGCATCAACGACCATGTGGCGGTGGGAATTCCCCAAAAGGGCGTATCGCCACAGCCCGCCAGCGCGCAGCCAGCGCAGGCCGCCACGGCGGCCGTCCGCCGGCCACCGGCCATGGCTGCCACCGCATCGGCTTCGGGGCCGTTGCCCCCTCGGGCGGCGCCCGTGCCGGCTGCGTCTGCGGCTGCGCCAGGGGCTGCAGCGGCACCCCGTGCCACACCCCCGGCGACGGCGCCGGCGTCAACCGCGCGCGCCCCGCAGGCCGGGGGCACTGCAGGGGCGACAGCGGGGCCTGCACCCCAGCGGTTCGAGCCCATCGAAGCCGACGAGGTCGCCGCGTTCAAGCGCGCGCTGGCCAACGCGGCCAGCACGGGCGCCGGAGCCGCCGCTGCAGGGGCGGCCGCTGCACAGCCCGGCGTGCCGGTGCGGTCCGGGCCGCGCGTGCCTCCTGCGGCTGCGCCCACCGGCTTTGAAGACACACAGACACCGGCAGGTGATGGCCCGTCCCAGGACCTGAGCAGCACGCAGTACGGCGAGCTGAACTGACCCCACCGCACCGGGCGCCGACGTGCAGCGCGCGGTCAATGTCCCGCGCAGAGCCCCGCTCAGTGCCCCGCGAAATCCACCAGCGTGAACAGCGACAGCCCCGACTCGCGCAGGCGGTCTGAACCGCCCAGCTCGGGCAGGTCGACAATCGCAGCGCCTTCCGTCACGGTGGCGCCTAGCTTTTCCAGCAGCTTCTTGCCCGCCATCATGGTCCCGCCGGTGGCGATGAGGTCGTCGATCAGCAGCACGCGGTCGCCGGGCTGGACGGCGTCGGTGTGCAGCTCCACGGTCGCACTGCCGTATTCCAGCTCATAGGTTTCTTCCACCGTGGTGAAGGGCAGCTTGCCCTTCTTGCGGATGGGCACGAAGCCCACATTGAGTTCGTAGGCCACCACGGCCCCCAGGATGAAGCCGCGCGCATCCAGCCCGGCCACCACGTCCGGCCGCACGGTCTTGTCCATGTAGCGGTGGACGAACGCATCGATCAGCACCCGGAACACCTTCGGATCCTGCAGCAGTGGCGTGATGTCGCGAAACTGCACACCCGGCGCAGGCCAGTCGGGCACGGTGCGGATGTGCTGGCGAAGGTATTCGTTGACGCTGAGGGGCTGCATGGCGGTGCTCTGAAGGGGACTGGGGCTGCGAAAGAGGCGCAAAAAATACGCAAATGTGCCCGAAGCGCAGCAGTGTAATCAGGCGCGAGGCGGGCGTATGGCCTACAGACAGCCCTGCGGGCAAACCCATAATGGTTCGATTTTGTAACCAGCCCCCAGCGCGCTGCTCTTTCATGGTGAACGGCCTATGCCCATCTCGGTCTTGTTGATTGAAGGCGATGACTCCCATGCGCACGCGCTCACGGACGCGCTGGTGGATCCCTGGTCGGGGTGGCGGGTGGACGTGTGCCGCTCGTTGACGGAAGCGCGCAGCTATCTGCGCACGCAACAGCCCGATATCGTGCTGGCGGTGCAAAGCACGCTGGGCGGGGCGTCGTTCGATCTGCTGCAAGGCCTGGAAGGGGTTCCCGCGATCATCATCGTGCGCGCGGGTGCGGAAACGCACGCAGCCCAGGCGATGCGGCACGGGTTTGACGACTACACGGTGCAGGACCCGGGCCTGGACTACCTGCTCACGCTTCCTGGGCAGATCGAGGCGGTGCTGGAGCGGCACGCCAGTGCGCGCGCCCGGGCCGCCGCCGAGGCGCTTCTCGCACGCCAGCACCGGCTGCTGCAGGCCATATCCCGCGCGCAGGCCGATTTCATCGCCAGCTCGGACCCGCGTGCCGGCTTCGAGTCTCTGCTGAAGGAGCTCATGTCGCTCACCCAGAGTGCCTTCGGCGTGGTGGGGCAGGTGCAGAAGGCGGCAGACGGCCACCCCTTTCTGCGCGTGCATGCGATGACCGACATCAGCTGGGACGAGGCCTCGCGTGCGTTGTTTGCCCAGCACGCGCAGGAAGGCATGGTGTTCGACAACCTGCACTCGCTGGTCGGGGCCGCGCTGCAGACCGGCGAGCCGGTGGTGGCCAATGATGCGTTCAACGACCCACGCGCCGCAGGCGTGCCGGCGGGGCACCCGCTGCTGCACACCTACCTGGGCCTGCCCATCCACGCCGGGGGCGAGCTGGTGGCCCTGGTGGGGCTGGCCAACCGCCGGGGGGGCTACAGCGAAGAGGACGTGCAGTTTCTGCAGCCGCTGCTCAGCACCGTGGGTCAGCTGGAGGTGGCGCGCCGCGCAGCGCTGGCCCGCGCCTCGGCCGAAGCGGAGCTGGCGCGCACCTCTGCGCTGCTCGCCGACAAGAGCCGGGCGCTGGAGGTCACGCTCGCCAGCGTGTCGCAGGGCATCACCAATGTGGATGCCGAGGGCCGCATCCGCGTCTACAACCAGCGCTATCTGGAGCTGCTGAATCTGCCCGAGTCGTTGCTTGCCAGCCAGCCCAGGGTGGAAGAGGTGGTGCGCTTCCAGACCGCGCGAGGTGATTTCGGGCCGGGGTTTGAACTGATAGAACCAGCGGCGCGCGGCTATGTGGAAGCCGAAAGCCATGCACTCGGCGACGCATTCGCCATGCCCGACCTGTACGTTCGCCGCACCCGGGCCGGGCGGTTCATCGAGGTGCGCACGCGCGCCATCCCACAGGGCGGTCGGGTGCGCACTTTCACAGACGTCACCGACTACCTGAGCACGCTGGAAGCCCTGCGGCTGAGCGAGTCGCGCTGGCGCAGCCTCACGCAGCTGTCTTCGGACTGGTACTGGGAGCAGGACGCGCAGTTCCGGTTTGTGCGCCTGGACGGCAAGCTGCAGCGCGTGACGGGCGTGCCCGACGAGCTGCACTACGGCCTCACGCGCTGGGAGCTGCCCTACACCGTGGTGAGCGAGGCCGAATGGCAGGCGCACCGCGAGAAGCTGGAGGCGCACGAGGTGTTCCACGACTTCGAGATGCAGCGCCGCACGCCCGACGGGGCCACCGTGTGGGTGTCGGTGAGCGGCGAGCCCATCTTCGATGCGGACGGCCGCTTCACCGGCTACCGGGGCGTTGCGCGCGACATCACCGAGCGCAAGATGGCCGAGGCGGAGATCGAGCGCCTGGCGTTCTACGATGAGCTCACAGGCCTGCCCAACCGGCGCCTGCTGATGGACCGGCTCGAGCGCGCTGCCACCGCCAGCGTGCGCGAGGGCGGCCATGGCGCGCTGCTGTTCCTGGATCTGGACAACTTCAAGGGCATCAACGACACCATGGGCCATGAGTGGGGCGACCGCCTGCTGGTGCAGGTGGGCCAGCGCCTGGCCGCCTGCATGCGCGCCACCGACACCGTGGCCCGCCTGGGCGGCGATGAGTTCGTGGCGGTGATCCAGGGCCTGAGCGAGCACGCGTCCGACGCTGCCGTGGAAACGGAGGCGGTGGCGCAGAAGGTGCTGGCGGCGCTGAACCAGCCCTACCACCTGGAGGGCAGCGAGATGCACAGCACGCCCAGCATCGGCATCGTCCTGTTCAGCGACCGGCTGCTGTCCGCGCAGGAGCTACTCAAGCGGGCCGACCTCGCCATGTACCAGGCCAAGGCGCAAGGGCGCAACACGCTGTGCTTCTTCGACCCGGCCATGCAGGCGGTGGCCTCCGCCCGATCGGCGCTGGAGGGCGACATCCGCCAGGGCCTCGCGCGCCAGGAATTCGTGCTGCACTACCAGCCCGTGGTGAGCGCCGTGGGTGAGTTGCTGGGCGCCGAGGCGCTCGTGCGCTGGAACCACCCCCAGCGCGGCATGGTGGCCCCAGGCGAATTCGTGCCGCTGGCCGAGCAGACCGGCCTGATCCAGCCCCTGGGCCGCATCGTGCTCGGCATGGCCTGCCGACAGCTGGCCGAGTGGGCGAAGACGCCCCGCACCGCTGCGCTGAGCGTGGCGGTGAACGTGAGCCCGCAGGAGTTCCGCCAGCCCGACTATGTGCAGCAGGTGCTGGCCGTGCTGGAAGAATCCGGCTGCGACCCGCGCCACCTCAAGCTGGAACTGACCGAAAGCCTGCTGTTGCACGATGTGGAGGACAGCATCCTCAAGATGCAGGCCCTGCGCGCGCAGGGCGTGGGCTTTTCGCTGGACGACTTCGGCACGGGCTATTCATCGCTGTCGTACCTCAAGCGCCTGCCGCTGGACCAGCTCAAGATCGACCAGAGCTTTGTGCGCGACGTGCTCACCGACCCCAACGACGCCACCATCGCCTGCACCATCATCACGCTGGCCCGCAGCCTGGGCCTGGATGTGGTGGCCGAGGGCGTCGAAACCGACGGGCAGCGCGAATTTCTGCTGCGCAACGGCTGCCAGCGGTTCCAGGGCTACCTGTTTGGCAGACCCGGGCCTGCGCCGCTGCTGCAGTCTGCTATTGAAACCATAGCTGTTGCCGCTTGATGGATAAGCGGTGGGGCCGGTTTTTATGTCAATTTTGAGCGCAGTGCGGGCCGCCCAGGGTCTGCGCGGGCCCTGCACGCCGGGCAAAAGCTGCCCCAGACCCATCCAGCCCCTAGAACCGGTTCCGGCCTTTTCAGCCCTTCAGCCCTTCAGCAGCTTGTCCTCCGCCAGCGCCAGCGCTGCCGGGTGGCCGGAGAGCACCAGCGTGTCTCCGGCGGCCAGCAGCGCGCCGTCGTCGGTGGTGTCCATGCGGCCGGAGCTGCGCCGCAGGTTGACGACGCGCACGCCCATCGCAGGCAGTGCCAGCTGGCCCAGGCTCAGGCCCAGGGCGGTGGAGCCGGGCGGCAGGTTGACCGTGGACAGGCGCTCCTGGTCACGCTCGTTCGCGGTGTCATCGTCCGCGCCATGGAAGTAGCCGCGCAGCAGGGTGTAGCGCGCATCGCGCTGGTCCTGCACCAAGCGCAGCACGCGCCGCATGGGCACGCCCACCAGGGCCAGCGCGTGGCTGGCCAGCATCAGCGATCCCTCGATGGCCTCGGGCACCACCTCGGTGGCGCCGGCGTCCTGCAGCTGGTCCAGATACAGGTCGTCCTGCGTGCGCACCACCACCGGCACCTGGGGCGCATGCGAGCGGGCATTGGCCAGCACCTTGAGGGTGGCGGGCACGTCGGTGTAGGTCACGGCCACGGCGCTGGCGCGCACCAGGCCCGCCGCCATCAGCGCCTGCAGCCGCGTGGCGTCGCCATACACCACCGAATCGCCGGCGGACGCCGCCTGGCGCACGCGGTCCGGGTCCAGGTCCAGCGCCATGTAGGGGATGCCCTCGTGCTCCAGCATGCGCGCCAGGTTCTGGCCGCAGCGGCCGTAGCCGCAGATGATCACGTGCCGGCTGGTGTTGATGGCCTTGCGCGCAATCGTGGTCATCTGCAGCGACTGCTGCAGCCAGTCGCTGGCCACCAGCTTCATCACGATGCGGTTGCTGTACATGATGAGGAACGGCGTGGCCAGCATGGACAGCACCATGGCCGCGAGGATGGGGTTCATCAGCGCCGGCTGCACCAGGCCGTGCGTCTGGGTCAGCGACAGCAGCACGAAGCCGAACTCGCCGCCCTGTGCCAGGTACAGCCCGGTGCGCAGCGACACCCCCGTGGTGGCGCCCATGCCGCGCGCCAGCAGCAGGATGATCACCAGCTTGAGCACCAGCGGAACGGCCAGCAGCCCCAGCACCAGGGCCCAGCGGTCGACCAGGATGTGCCAGTCCAGCATCATGCCGATGGTGATGAAGAACAGGCCCAGCAGCACGTCGTGGAAGGGGCGGATGTCGGTGCCCACCTGGTGGCGGTATTCGGTTTCGGACACCAGTACGCCGGCGATGAAGGCACCCAGTGCCAGGCTCAGCCCGGCCAGCTCGGTCAGCCAGGCCAGGCCCAGCGTGATGAGCAGCAGGTTCAGCATGAAGAGCTCGTCGCTCTTGCGGCGCGCCACCATCGTGAGCCACCAGCGCATCAGCCGCTGGCCGCCCGTGAGCAGCAGGGCCACCAGCACCGTGGCCTTGAGCAGCGCCCACCCGAGCGCCGTCAGCAGCTGGTCGGGCGACGAGCCCAGCGCGGGGATCAGCACCAGCAGCGGCACCACCGCCAGGTCCTGGAACAGCAGCACCCCCATCACGCGGCGGCCGTGCTCGCTCTCCAGCTCGGCGCGTTCGGCCATCAGCTTCACCACGATGGCCGTGCTGCTCATGGCCATCACGCCCGACAGGGCCAGCGCGGTCTGCCAGCCCATGTCCCACACGCCGCCCACCCAGCGCGACAGCGCCAGCGCGGCCAGGCTGACAGCCACCATGGTCAGGCCCACCTGCAGAAAACCCAGGCCGAACACCTGCCGGCGCATGGCCCGCAGCTTGGGCAGGCTGAACTCCAGCCCGATGGCGAACATCAGGAACACCACGCCAAACTCGCCCAGGTGCCGCACGCCCTCGGAGTTCTGCGCCAGCGCCAGCGCGTGCGGGCCGATGAGCACCCCGGCGGCCAAGTAGCCCAGCATGGGCGGCAGCTTCAGGCTGCGGCACACCACCACGCCCAGCACCGCAGCCAGCAGGTAGAGAAGCGTGAGGGCGAGAGAAGACATGGGTTCGATGCTATCCGAGGCTTGCGCGCCAGCGGCGCTCTTTCTTGCACACAGGCGATGCACGGTCTGTGCCAGAGGGCATCCCGCCGGGGGGCCCGTCCCGGCATGCCCGGTCGATAGAATCCCCGGATGACTCCCGCCCCCGCTGCGCCGCCCCCTTTCGACCCTGAACAGGCCTTGCGCCTGGCCCGCGAAACCTTCGAGATCGAGGCCGCCGCCCTCACCGGGCTTGCGGCCCGCGTGGGCAGCGTCTTCGCCCAGGCGGTGCAGATGGTTCTGCAGGCCCGGGGCCGGGTGGTTGTCATGGGCATGGGCAAGAGCGGCCATGTGGGCCGCAAGATCGCCGCCACACTGGCCTCCACCGGCACCCCCGCCTTTTTCGTGCACCCGGCCGAAGCCAGCCATGGCGACCTGGGCATGGTCACGGGCGATGACCTGGTGCTGGCCATCTCCAACAGCGGTGAGAGCGGCGAACTCACGGCCATCCTGCCCGTGCTCAAGCGGCTGGGCGCGCCCCTGATCGCCGTGACCGGTGGCCTGCAGTCCACCCTGGCGCGCCACGCCGACCTGGTGCTGGACTGCAGCGTGGACCGCGAGGCCTGCCCGCTGAACCTGGCGCCCACCGCCAGCACCACCGCACAGCTCGCCATGGGCGACGCGCTGGCCGTGGCCTTGCTCGACGCGCGGGGTTTTCGCCCCGAAGACTTTGCCCGCTCGCACCCCGGTGGTGCGCTGGGCCGCAAGCTGCTCACCCACGTGAGCGACGTCATGCGCGCGGGCACCGAAGTGCCGCGCGTGGCGCCGGACGCCTCGTTCAGCGCCCTCATGCGCGAAATGAGCGCCAAGGGCCTGGGCGCCTCGGCCGTCGTCGACGCCGCCGGGCAGGTGCTGGGCATCTTCACCGACGGCGACCTGCGCCGCCGCATTGAGGCGGGGGCCGACCTGCGCAACGCCACGGCGGCCGACGTCATGCACCCCCACCCGCGCCGCATTGCGCCCGACGCACTGGCCGTGGACGCCGCCGAGATGATGGAGGCGCACGCCATCACCAGCGTGCTCGTGGTCGACGCCGCAGGCGCCCTGGTGGGCGTGGTGCACATCGGCGATCTCATGCGGGCGAAGGTGATCTGATGGCCGCCGAACCTGCCGTCCTGCCCGTGGCTCCCGCGCTGCGCATCGACCCCGAGCTGCTGCTGCGCGCGCAGGGCGTGCGCGTGGCCTTCTTCGACGTGGACGGCGTGCTCACCGATGGGGGGCTGTATTTCACCGAGGCCGGCGAGACCATCAAGCGCTTCAACACGCTGGACGGGCACGGGCTCAAGCTGCTGCAAAAGGCCGGCATCACCCCCGCCGTCATCACCGGCCGCGACTCGGCCCCGTTGCGCGTGCGGCTGAAGGCCCTGGGCGTGGAGCACGCGGTGTTCGGCACCGAAGACAAGCGCCCCGCCGCAGAACACATCCTCAGCACCCTGGGGCTCGACTGGTCGCAGGCCGCAGCCATGGGCGACGACTGGCCCGACCTGCCCGTGATGCGCCGCAGCGCGTTCGCCTGCGCGCCCGCCAATGCGCAGATCGAGGTGCGCCACGCTGCCCACCACGTCACCCAGGCGCGCGGTGGCGACGGCGCCGCCCGCGAGCTGTGCGACCTGCTGCTGGTGGCCACCGGCCGCTATGCAGGCCTGCTGGCAGACTACAGCGCATGATGATGAGCAGGCTGCGCCAGGGCTGGGAGGAGGTTTCGCTGTACCTGCCGGTGCTGCTCATGGGCCTGCTGGCGCTGGGCACCTGGTGGCTGGTGCGCAACGCGCCCCTGCCGCAGCTGCCGCCCCTGGCCAGGCCCCCGACACACCAGCCGGACTACTTCATGAAGGATTTTTCGGTGAAGAGCTTCGACGCCACCGGCCGCCTGCAAAGCGAGGTGCAGGGCAAGGTCGCGCGGCACTATCCCGACACCGACACGCTGGAAATCGACCAGGTCCGCATGCGCTCCGTGTCGCCGGAAGGCCGACGCACCCTGGCCACGGCCAACCGCGCCCTGACCAATGCCGACGGCACCGAAGTGCAGCTGCTGGGCAATGCCATCGTCACCCGCGAACCCGTACCGGCGCAGGCCGGTGCGCCCGCCCAGCCGCGGCTTGAGTTCCGCAGCGAGTTCCTGCACGCATACACCGACACCGAGCGGGTGCGCACCGACCAGCCGGTGGTCCTGACGCGGGGTGAGGACCGATTCACCGCCGACGCGATGGACTACGACAACCTGGACCAGGTGCTGCAGCTGCGCGGCCGTGTGCGGGGCGTGCTCACGCCCGGCCGGGGCCGATAGCCGCGCCGCGCGCCATCCCGTACCGCTACCGCCGGAGCCACCCGCATGACCTCTCCCCTCGCCTTCATCACCGGCGCATCCAGCGGCATCGGCCAGGCGCTGGCCATGCGCTATCACCAGGCGGGCTACCGGCTCGCGCTGGTCGCGCGCCGCACTTCTGAGGTCAAATCATGGGCCGACGCTCAAGGGATAAGCGCTGATAGCTATCAAATTTATAGTGCCGATGTGGCCGTCACCGACAGCATCGTTGCCGCAGGCCAGGCTTGCCTGGCGCAGCAGGGCGTGCCCGACGTGGTCATCGCCAATGCCGGCATCAGCGTGGGCATGGACACGGCGGTGCGCAGCGACCTCGATGTGATGGCGCGCACCTTTGCCACCAACAACATCGGCATGGCCGCCACGTTCCAGCCCTTTGTCGACGCCATGGTGCAGCGCGGCAGCGGCACGCTGGTGGGCATCGGCAGCGTGGCGGGTATCCGTGGGTTGCCCGGGCACGGCGCCTACTGCGCCAGCAAGGCGGCTGTCATCAGCTACTGCGAAAGCCTGCGTGGCGAAATGCGGCCCCACGGCGTGCGGGTGGTCACCCTCTCGCCGGGCTACATCGACACGCCGCTCACGCAGCAGAACCGCTACGGCATGCCTTTCTTGATGCAGCCCGCGGACTTTGCGGAACGTGCCTACCGCGCCATTTCGGCAGGAGTCAGCTACCGCGTCATACCGTGGCAGATGGGCGTGGTGGCCAAGCTGCTGCGCGCGCTGCCGAATGCCGTGTTCGACAAGGTGCTGGCGGGTCGGCCCCGCAAGCGCCGGGAAGGCGAGTAGGCACGGGCGGGTCGGCATCTCTTTCGGGATGCCCCATGAAAAAAGCCCCCGAAGGGGCTTTGTCTGCTGAAACCGTGGGGGCTTCGTAGCGTTTCGATTGCGTCTCAGTAGCCGCTGTTGCCGCCACCGCCGTAGCCACCGCCGCCATTGCGACCGCCGCCACCGCCATTGCGGGATCCCGAGCCGTACGGGCTGCGGAAGCCGCCGTCGCCACGGCCACCACCACCGCCGTAACCGCCGCCGCCATCGCCGCGGCCGCCACCATAGCCGCCACCGCCACCTTCACGGCCACCGCCGTAGCCGCCGCCACCGCTGCGGCCACCACCACCGTAGCCGCCACCGCCGCCGCCAAAACCGCCACTGCGGGGTGGGCGGGGCTCCATGGGCCGGGCTTCGTTGACCACGATGCTGCGGCCGCCCAGGGGCTGCCCGTTCATGCCGTTGATCGCTGCCTGGGCTTCTGCGTCGCTGCCCATCTCCACAAAGCCGAAGCCTTTGGAGCGGCCCGTGTCGCGTTCCATCATGACTTTGGCGCTGGTGACGGCGCCGAACTGGCCAAAGGCCTGTTCCAGATCGTTGTCGCGGACCGAGTACGGCAGGTTGCCGACGTACAGTTTGTTGCCCATCGAGGGACTCCTCAAAAACACATGGATAAAGCGATGGAGTCCCGAAAACGCAGCCAGCTAATCTCAATGACGCTCTCAGCGCGAAACTGACGGATCACCGCAAACTTGGAAAGCGGAGCACCGCCCCGCAAACCCATTATGCGCCACACTTTTACAGAAAAAGCAAGCGCCGCCGCGCGCTGTGGTGCTGTCGCTGCGTACAGCGGTGGGCCACGTTGGGGCAGGTGCCGCAAAGGCCCGGTCCGCCCGGCCGATCAGGCATAAAAAAAGGAGCCCGAGGGCTCCTTTTTTGGGGGTACCGGCAGGTGCGGGCACTTGCCGGACCACGCGATTCTCTTAGTAACCGCCGCGGCCACCGCCGTAGCCGCCACCGCCGCCGTCACGGCCACCGCCGTAACCGCCGCCGCCATAGCCGCCACCGCTGCGGCCACCGCCGAAGCCGCCGCCATTGCCGCCACCGAAGCCACCGCTGCGGGGAGCGCGGGGCTCCATGGGACGGGCTTCGTTGACCACCAGGTCACGGCCGCCGTAGTTTTGGCCATGCACGCCCTGGATGGCGGCTTGTGCTTCGGCATCGCTGCCCATTTCGACAAAGCCGAAACCCTTGGAACGGCCGGTGTCGCGCTCCATCATGACCTTGGCGCTGCCCACGGAGCCGAACTGGCTGAAGGTTTGCTCCAGATCTTGGTCGCGGAAGGAATAGGGCAGGTTGCCCACGTAGAGTTTGTTGCCCATGAAGGACTCCTGAAAAAAATGAAAACGCGATGGAGCCCGACGCAATCAACAAACCTGTGACGACTTCAAAGACGCGAAACTGACCAATCACCGCTCAGCGAACTGCTCTTTTGCACGCAAAAAAGCGAAGCCATTATCAATCACTTATTCGGGCCGTGGCGCCCTATTTGGGCCAAAACGCGCCGAAAAGCCGCGCGGTGCGTGGTTTTTAAGGTCAAACCTCGGGGAAACCATAGGATAGAATCGCCCGGTCTTTGGGGAGTAGCCCGCCCGGCTGTGCAACGCGCCGGGGGCATGCGTCAACAAACTTGGGTCCGGTGGGCCTATGGCGCATGCGGCTTTCAGAGCTGGGCGAGACCATTGACTGCAGACCGATCCAATGGCCGGAGTCGGGGTGCAGTCAATGCGTGTCGCATCACATCCGGCCGGACAGGACCCCCACATGGAACCGTTTTTCATCTCCACCGCCATCGTCGCGCTCGCCGAAATGGGCGACAAGACGCAGCTTCTGGCGCTGGTGCTCGCCGCCCGCTTTCGCAAGCCCTGGCCCATCGTGCTGGGCATTTTGGTGGCCACCCTGGTCAACCACGCGCTGGCCGGTGCCGTGGGTGCCTGGGTGACCACTTTCGTCGGGCCGCAGGTCCTGCGCTGGATTCTTGGCGCCTCGTTCATCGCGATGGCGCTGTGGATGCTGATTCCCGACAAACTCGAAGAAGGCGAGGCCGACGGCTCGCCGCGCTGGGGCGTGTTCGGCACCACGCTGGTAGCGTTTTTCCTGGCCGAGATGGGCGACAAGACACAGATCGCCACCGTGATGCTGGCCGCGCAGTACAACGCCTACCTGTGGGTGGTGGCGGGCACCACGCTCGGCATGATGATCGCCAATGCGCCCGTGGTCTGGCTCGGCGAGCGCATCACGCGGCGCGTTCCGATCCGTGCGGTGCACCTGGTGTCGGCGGTGATCTTCCTGGCGCTGGGGTTGCTGGCGATCTTCGCACCCGCCGCGGCGTGATGCCGCGACGGCAGTCGCTTTTGCTTGTGCTTTTGGTATATTTGCCCCACGCGCCGATTTGCCACAGCTTGCGGGCGCTTTATAAATTCAGCTAAAGACCCGACCGACACATCCGCCCGGCCTCGTTTTTAGCGGCGCCGGGTTTTTTTATGTCGTTCATCGCCACGCCCCAGTCCATGCATTTCCCGGAGGTGCTGCCGCTGCAAAGCGGTGCGTCCATCCGCGACTACCACCTGGTCTACGAGACCTACGGCACGCTCAATGCCGAGCGCACGAACGCCGTGCTCGTGTGCCACGCCCTCAATGCCTCGCACCATGTCGCGGGCGTCTACGCCGGGCAGGCCAAGAGCGAGGGCTGGTGGGACAACATGATCGGCCCCGGCAAGAGCGTGGACACCGACCGCTTCTTCGTCATCGGCGTGAACAACCTGGGCTCCTGCTTCGGCTCCACCGGCCCCATGCACAGCCACCCCGATACGGGCGAGGTCTATGGCGCGGACTTCCCTGTGGTCACGGTGGAAGACTGGGTCAATGCACAGGCCCGCCTGCTCGACCGGCTGGGCATTGCGCAACTGGCGGCAGTGCTGGGCGGCAGCCTGGGGGGCATGCAGGCCCTGAGCTGGACTCTGCAGCACCCCGAGCGCGTGCGCCACGCCGTGGTCGTGGCCAGCGCCCCCAACCTCACGGCCGAGAACATCGCCTTCAACGAAGTGGCGCGCCGCGCCATCGTGACCGACCCGGACTTCCACGGCGGGCACTTCTACCGCCACGGCGTGGTCCCCAAGCGCGGCCTGCGCATCGCCCGCATGATCGGCCACATCACCTACCTGAGCGACGACGTCATGAACGAGAAGTTCGGGCGCCAGCTGCGCCGCCAGGTTCTCGACCAGGCGCCCTTGGCCGCTGCCGTGCCCCCACAAGGCGCGAGCGATCTCGTGGGGGGCGGTGATGATGACGCGTCGGCGCAGAGCGTGCAGGCCTATCTCTACAGCACCCAGGACATCGAGTTTCAAATTGAAAGCTACCTGCGCTACCAGGGCGACAAGTTCAGCGACTACTTCGACGCCAACACCTACCTGCTGATCACGCGCGCGCTCGACTACTTCGACCCGGCCCGCGCGCACGGCGGCAACCTCACGCGCGCGCTGGCCCGCGCCACGGCGAAGTTCCTGCTCGTGAGCTTCACCACCGACTGGCGCTTTTCCCCGCAGCGCAGCCGCGAGATCGTCAAGGCCCTGCTTGAAAACCGCCGCCGCGTGAGCTATGCCGAGATCGACGCGCCCCATGGGCACGACGCCTTTTTGCTCGACGACGCGCGCTACCTGGGCGTGATGCGCACCTATTTCAACAGCATTGCCGAGGAGGTGCAGCCATGACCGAACGCGCCGCAATGCAAGCCCTGGCGCGCCTGGTGCCCGCCGGCAGCCGTGTGCTGGACCTGGGCTGTGGCGATGGCGCCATGCTGGACTACCTGCAGCGCGAGCGCGGCTGCAGCGGCTATGGCGTGGAGATTGACGACGCCAACGTGCTGGCCAGCGTGCAGCGCGGGGTGGATGTGATCCAGCTCAACCTGGACGAAGGCCTGGCCATGTTCGGCGACAACAGCTTCGACGTGGTGCTGCAGATCGACACGCTGCAGCACCTGCGCAATGCCGAGACCATGCTGCGCGAAACGGCCCGCGTGGGCCGCACGGGCGTGGTGGCCTTCCCCAACTTCGCGCACTGGCCCAACCGCCTGTCCATCCTGCGCGGGCGCATGCCCGTCACGCGGCGCCTGCCCTACCAGTGGTACGACACGCCCAACATCCGCGTGGGCACCTACAAGGACTTCGAGGTGCTGGCCACCAAGAACGACCTGCGCATCCTCGATGCCTTCGGGCTGCAGGAGGGGCAGGAGGTGCGCTGGCTGCCCAATGCGCGCGCGGGCACCGCCGTCTTCCATTTCGAACACGCCTAGGGACCCTCTGCACGAATCACCGCGCCG
>NZ_JBMIRS010000161.1:0-3041 GCF_049198005.1 Paracidovorax sp. MALMAid1276
TCCACGCTTCCTCCCCACATTCGGTCGCCCTCATGCAGTTGCGCTTCGCTTCGTTCGTTGTGACCAACTTACGACGGGACTTGCACCCGTAGGAGTGCGCCCATGCTGGGCGCACGCAACGAAAAGCCCCGTGGAATCCACGGGGCTTTTGTGCCAGCGGCGCCCGAAAAATGGGTGTCAGCGCGCCGGCCGGATCAAGGCATATTGCGCCCACTCACCGCGGCGGTAGAGCACATTGATGGGCTTGCTCTTGTCCGCCTTCGCCAGTGCCGCTTCGAACTCCTTGACGCTCGACACTTCGGTGTTGGCGATGGAGAGGATGATGTCTCCCTCCCGCAACCCGGCGCGCGCAGCGGCCTCGCTCGCTGCAGCCACCGCGACCCCGCCGCGCAGCTTGAGCTCCTTCTTCTGGGCCTCGGTGATTTCCGTGACGGCCAGGCCCACCTGTTGCGCCGCAGGCGACGCCTTGGGCTTCTCTTCACGCTCGGGGGTCTTTGCCGCAGATGGCTTGTCGGGTTCGATTTCTGCAATCGTGATGGCCAGGTCGCGCGGGGAGCCTCGGCGGAACACGGTCACCGTGCTCTTGGTGCCCGGCTTGGTGTTGCCCACCAGTCGAGGGAGGTCCGCCACCTTGTCGATGGCCTTGCCGTCAAAACGCGTGATGATGTCGCCAGCCTCCACACCGGCCTTGTCAGCGGGCGAACCAGACTCCACCCCGGTCACCAGCGCACCTTGCGCCTTCCCCAGGCCAATCGACTCGGCCACATCCTTGGTCACTTGTCCGATCTGAACGCCGATGCGCCCGCGTGTGACCCGGCCCGTGGCGCGCAGTTGTTCGCTCACACGGATGGCCTCGTCCATGGGAATCGCAAAAGAGATGCCCATGAAGCCACCCGATCGGGAGTAGATCTGGCTGTTGATTCCCACCACCTCCCCGCGCATGTTGATCAACGGACCGCCGGAGTTTCCGGGGTTGATGGCGACGTCCGTCTGGATGAACGGGAGGTAGTCGCCCGTATCGCGCTGCTTGGCGCTCACGATGCCTGCAGTCACCGTGTTTTCAAGGCCGAACGGCGAGCCGATGGCCATCACCCATTCACCCACGCGCAAACGGCTGACATCACCCACCTTGATGGCGGGCAGCCCGGTGGCCTCGATCTTCACCACGGCAACGTCGGTGCGCTTGTCTGCGCCGACGATCTTGGCCTTGAATTCGCGCTTGTCGGTGAGCGTCACGATGACTTCATCCGCACCTTCCACCACGTGGGCGTTCGTCATGACGAAGCCATCGGCCGTGAGGATGAACCCCGAGCCCACGCCGCGGGGCTGAGGCTCTTCTTCCATCTGCGGGCGCTGGGGCCGCTGTTGGCGGGGAACGTTGGGAATGGGTACGCCGAAGCGGCGGAAGAACTCCAGCATTTCCTCGTCCATGCCGCCGGCACCCGAGCGGCCCGAAGCCTTTTCCACCGTGCGGATGTTGACGACGGAGGGGCCCACCTGGTCCACCAGATCGGTGAAGTCAGGCAGCCCGCGCACGGCGGCGGTTTGCTGTGCGTGGGCAGCCTGAAAGGGCACCGTCGCCAGGCTGGAGAGGCCTGCAAACACTGCGGCCATGGCCACCGCGCGCAGCGAATTCGAAACAAACATGGGCATCATCGACCTTTCTTGTGCTGTGTTGAATGCAGTGGGCAAACTGTGTCCCATTGTGAAGGTTGTCAACCGAATTGGTTCCCCGCATGCACTCCCTGGCAAGTGCGCTGCGGCACGAAACGGCGGCGCGGTCGCCTGCGCTTTGCTCAAAAAAATGGGATAAGACCCAAGCGCGCCTCAGCGCACGCGCTCGAGCTGACCTGCAAACAGGCGCAAGGTCTGCAAAGGTACCTCACCCACTGCAGTCACCCACATGTCGGGAAGCAGGCGCTGCGCGAGCATCTGCGTGGCCCCTATTCCGGAGACCTGTGCCTGCGCGGGATGGCGTTGCGGGTCGTAGGTTTCGAGAAACAACGAAACCGACGCCAGCCCGTCCGAATAAAGGCATTGCAGCACGGTCTGCCCCTGCTCATCCTGAGACACGACACGCCGATGGCAGCTCACCGGGACAAAACCCGCGATCTGCTGGCGCAGCTGCCACCCTTCCGCCTGGGCTGTGGTTTTGGTGAGTGCAGGGCTGACGGATTTGTAGCCGTCGGTTGCGTCCATCATGCGCGACAGCTGGTCCGCGCGAACCGGTGCGCTCATGTCCAGCTCCGAAAACGCGGCCTGCTCCAGCACGCGCCCATCGCCACCCAGGGTTTGGAGCTTCACGACCAGTCCGGTATCGCGCTCGCTCCAGAGCCGGTAGCCAAACCTCAGGGTGTCCTTGGGCTTGAACAGCACCACATCGGCCACCAACCCTGCCACCCGCTCCTGCCCGATGAACCGGGCACTGTAGAAGCTTCCGATCACCGCACCACTCACCACCGGCACACGCGGAAACACGCCCGACGCTTCGCGCTGCTCTGTCCGCACCACCTTGGACTGGGGCAGAAAAGTGCGGACCTCGCTGTCTCTGCGGAATACTGTTCTGGGCGTACCGGTCAGCGCCTCCAGACGCTCCAGCTGCTGGGCGCCTTCACAAACATGCCAGATGCGCGAACTGGCCATGGCGCCGGACGCGGACAGTACGACGAAAGTGCCCGTGTAAGGGCGCATGCAGGGCGCGGCGCGCACGCGTTCAATCCATTGCGCGACATCGCGCGCTGCAGCGGCTGCTGATTGCTCAGCACCCGCCCCCGGCTCGGCGACTTGCGGCGCGGCGCACGCGGCGTGGCCGAACCATGCCAAAGCCAGCACGGACAGCAGCCGCGCACCATGGCGCAAAGGGATGAAAAAGCCTGCTGCTAGGAGTTTGCGCGGTAGAAGGCATCGAAGCGAAACGCGCGAAAGCCGAGGATCGCGGGGTGCTACCGACAAGCCTAGGGTGGCCCCCCCCGGGGCGCAGGCGGTCGTACCGCGCGAGACCGGTTTATCGTGCGTTGCAGCCGATGCCCCTTCTGCCGCGC
>NZ_JBMIRS010000168.1:0-10007 GCF_049198005.1 Paracidovorax sp. MALMAid1276
GGGAAGGCGCCGCAGGCGACTCAGGGGGGAGTCAAGACTCTGCGGTAAAACCAATCTGCTTCACCAGCGGCCCCCAGCGCTCGAACTCGGCCTTCTGGTCGGCCAGCATCTCCTGCGGCGTGCTGCCGTGGGCGATCAGGCCCACAACGCCCAGTGCATCGACAACAGACTTGTCCTTGAGCGCCCCGGTGATGGCGGCATTGGCGGCAGCCAGCTGCGTGGGCGAAATCTTGGCGGGGGCATAAAAGCCGAACCATTCTTCCGACGTCACATCGGGGAAGCCCTGCTCGGCAAAGGTGGGCACATCCGGCAGGTAGGGCGAGCGCTTCTTGCCCGAGGTGGCCAGCACGCGCACGCGGCCGGCTTTCATGTACTGCAGGTAGTCGCCGCTGGGGTTGACGGCCGAGGCCACCTGCCCGCCCACCAGGTCGGTGATGCTGGGCACGGTGCCGCGGTAAGGCACCTGCTTGAGTTCCACGCCGCTGCGGATGCCCAGCAGCGCGCCCAGCAGGTGCGGCATGGAGCCCGCGCCGGGCGTGCCGTACATGGCCTTGTCGGGGTTGGCCTTGGCCCACTTCAGAAAGTCCGCGAGCGTCTTCACCTCGGCCGGCACGGCAGGCCCCACGGCCAGGCCGTGGTGCATCACCGCGCCGATGGAGACCGGCGCCACGTCGTCGGGCTTGTAGCTGAGCTTGGGATAGATGTGCGGGTACACGGCCAGGGCCGACACGGGCGCGAGCGTCAGCACCGAGCCATCGGCGGGCGCGCTCTTGAGGGTCTCCACCGCAATGCGGCCGCCTGCGCCGGGCTTGTTTTCCACAAAGCCTGGGTTCTTGCTGTAGGCCGTGCCGCCCAGCTTCTCGGCCACGCGGCGGGCCACGCTGTCGCCCGCGCTGCCGGCGGGAAAGCCGTACATGATCTTGACCTGCTCCAGCGTCTGCGCGAATCCGCTCAAGGGGTAGAGCGCCCCCAGCGCGGCGGCAGAGCCGAGGGTTTGTACAAAGTGGCGGCGTGTGGTCGTCATGGTTGTCTCCGGTGGTTTTGTGGTGTCGATGACGGGGATGCGAAAGCGGGATCAGCGCGGTGCCATGCGCAGGGCACCGTCCAGGCGAATCACTTCGCCGTTCAGGTGGCCATTGGTGACGATGTGGCAGGCCAGTTCGGCAAATTCTTCGGGCTTGCCCAGGCGCTGCGGGAAGGGGATGCTGGCGGCCAGCGACTGCTGCACGGCCTCGGGCAGTTCCTTCATCAGCGGCGTGGCAAACAGGCCGGGCGCCACGGTGCACACGCGGATCGCATGCTGGGCCAGGTCGCGCGCCATGGGCAGCGTCATGCCGGCCAGGCCTGCCTTGGACGCGCTGTAGGCCTGCTGGCCCACCTGGCCGTCAAAGGCCGCGACGGATGCGGTGAACAGCATCACGCCGCGCTCGCCGTTCTCCAGCACGTCGAGCTTGCTGCAGGCGGCGGCAAACAAACGGCTCACGTTGTAGGTGCCGATCAGGTTGATGTTGACCACGCGCACAAAGTCTTCCAGCGGCGCGGCGCTGCCGTCGCGCTGCACGACGCGCTTGGCGCTGCCGATGCCGGCCACGTTCATCAGGATGCGTGCGGGGCCGTGGGCGGTGGCGGCCTTGTCGATGGCGGCCTGCACGCTGGCGGGGTCGGTGATGTCGCAGGGGCAGGCGATGCCGTTGATGTCGGCAGCGACCTTTTCGGCCAGTTCGGCATTGCGGTCCAGCACCGCGACCTTGGCGCCCTGGGCGGCCAGTGCGCGGGCGGTGGCCTCGCCGAGGCCCGATGCGCCGCCGGTGACGAGGGCGGCTTGTCCTTGAATCTGCATGGTGGTGGTGTCCTTGTGGCGGGTGGTTTCAGGTGTTGGGGACCAGGGTGAAAGGCAGGCTGCCGTCGTGCAGCGCGGTCACCAGCTCGGCACGGTGCGCGAGCACGGCGCGCTGGTTGATGGAGCCCTTGTCGGTGACTTCGCCCTTGTCCAGCGAAGGCGGCTCGGCCATCAGGTGTGCGCGCGCCACGCGCGTGGCGCTGCCGGTGGCCTGCGCCGCCAGCTGGTTGACGACGCGCTGGAAGTGCTGCTGCACGGGCGCGCTTTCGAGCACCTGCTGCAGGCTGGCGCTGTCCGGCAGCCCGGCCAGCGTGCGGATGGCGGGGGTGGGGATCAGCAGCGCGCCCACTTCGCTCCGATTGATGCCGGTGATCACGGCGTCTTGCACATAGGGCGCGCAGGCCGCGATGATGCGCGCGCGCAGCGGGCCCACGCTCACGAAGGTGCCGGTGCTGAGCTTGAAGTCCTCGGCAATGCGGCCGTCGAACTTCAGGCCCCGGTGCAGGTCGTTCTCGTCGATCCACTTCACCGCGTCGCCCGAGCAGTAAAAGCCCTCGTCGTCGAACGCGGCGCGTGTGGCCTCGTCGTTGCGCCAGTAGCCCGGTGTGATGTTGGGGCCGCGATAGCGCACCTCCACCTTGCCGTCCACGGGCACCAACTTCAGCTCCAGGCCCGGCGTGGGCACGCCGATGTCGCCGGCCTGCACGTCGGGGCTGTTCACGGCGATGCAGAAAGGGCTGCCTTCGGTCATGCCCAGGCCCGTGTTCATCACGATGCGCTCGCCCACCTCGCGCTCGGCGCTTTCAAACAGCGAATCCCAGATGGGCTGCGACAGCGCGGCGGCCGCAAAGAAGAACATCTTCACGCGGCTGAGCAGGTTTCTGCGCAGTGCGTCGTCGGTCTTCATGGTCTGCGCAATCACCTCGAAACCTGTGGGCACGTTGAAGTACACCGTGGGCGCGATCTCGCGCAGGTTGCGGATGGTCTCGGCCATGCCCCGGGGCGTGGGCTTGCCTTCGTCCAGGTACAGCGTGCCGCCGTTGTAGATGACGGTGCCGAAGTTGTGATTGCCGCCGAAGGTGTGGTTCCAGGGCAGCCAGTCCACCAGCACCAGGGGCTCTTCGGCCAGCACGGGCATGGACTGGTTCATCTGCTGCAGGTTGGCGGCCCACATGCCGTGGGTCACGATCACGGCCTTGGGCAGCTTGGTGGAGCCCGACGTGAACATGAACTTGGCGATGCTGTCGCCCGCGATGGCGGCATGCGCTGCATCCACGGCCGGTGTGGCCTCGGTGGCCAGCAGGGCGCTGAACGGCGTGGTGCTGCGGCCCGGCACGCTGCCGCTGCCCAGCACCACGTGCACATCGGGCGCCACCGTGGCCTCGATGGCGCGGGCAAAGCGCTCGCCGCTGCTGGCAAACACCAGGCCGGGGGTCAGGGTGGCCAGCGCGTGGCGCAGCTTGTCGAAGTCCTGGCTGATGGTGGAGTAGGCGGTGGAGACGGTGCAGTGCGGCACGCCAGCCACCAGGCAGCCCAGCACCAGCAGGGCGTGGTCCAGGTCGTTCTCGCTCAGGATGGCCACGGGGCGCTCGGCGCTCAGATGGCGGTCCAGCAGCGCCTGCGCGATGCGGCGTGCGCTGTCCCACGCCTCGCGGTAGCTGATGTGGCGCCAGTCGCCCAGGCTGCCGTCGGCGCTGTGCTTCACGCGCTGGGCCATCCAGGTGCGGTCGGGCGCCACCTGCGCCCAGTGCGCCAGGCGGTCGGTCAGCCGCACGGGGTGGGGCTCAAGGTCTTGCGTGGCGCGCACATAGACCACGCCGTGGTCGCCCGGGCGGGTGGTGACCTCGGTCACGCCAAAGCGCAGGGGCCGGTAGCGGGGGGTGGGGAGGGTGGCCGTCATGGAGCTGGTCTCGGGGCTGGTGCTGGCGCGGGAACGCGGGGGTTCGGCGGGCTCAGTCTTGCTTCTTGACCTTGTTGGCCTTGCCGTCCAGGAAGGCGCGCACGCGGGCCTTGGCCTCGGGGGCGCTCTGGGCAATGGCGGCCATCATGGCCTCGGCCATCAGGCCCTGGTCGGCGGGCTGCTCGGCAATGCGCGGCAGCGCGTGCATCAGCGCGTAGTTGGTCAGCGGCGCGTTCTGCGCAATGCGCTGCGCCAGCTCAAAGGCCTTGTCGAACGCCGTGCCGGTGGGCACGAGGTATTGCGCGAAGCCCACGCGCTCGCCGTCCACGGCGTTGTAGACGCGGCCGGTCATCATCATGTCGGTCATGCGGGCCGTGCCGATCAGGCGCGGGATGCGCACCGCGCCGCCGCCGCCCACAAAGATGCCACGCGAGCCTTCGGGCAGCGCGTAGAACGTGGTCTCGTCCGCCACGCGGATGTGGCAGGCGCTCGCCAGCTCCAGCCCGCCACCCACCACCGCACCGTGCAGCGCAGCCACCACGGGCACGGGGCCGAACTGCACGCGGTCGAGCGCCGCATGCCACATGCGCGAGTGGTGCAGGCCCTGGCCCGCGTCGCGCTCTTTCAATTCCGACAGGTCCAGGCCCGAGCAGAAGTGCTCGCCCTCGCCGTCGATCACGGCCGCGCCCACGGTGGCGGGCAGGGTGTCCATCACGTCGCGCAGCGCCAGGATCAGGCCGTCGTTCAGCGCGTTGCGCTTGGCGGGGCGGGTGAGCCGGATGACCGCGACTTCCTCGCGGTCGCCACGGATTTCTAGGGAGATATCGGAGGTCTTGGTCATGGTCGTGAAGGTGAGTTGTGGAAATTATGGTTATTGAAAATAACTAAAACAAGGGCATGGCGTAGGTCTTTGCTAGGGGGTTTCCCTAGCTTTTCCGGGTGGTCATCTGGTTATGATAAATAACTAAAATCGACGCTCGAGCGCTGCCAAGGAACTGCCATGAACGCCTTCATCCCCTACGGTATCTACTGGTCGTCGCCCTTTGCCAAGTGGCAGGGCACGCTGGCCAACCTCAACGCGCTGCCGCTGGCCGCTGCGGTGGGCAAGCAGGCGCTCACGGCGCGTGGCTACGACCTGTCGGCGGTGGACCTGGCCATCCTCGGCATCACCAACCCGCAAAAGGGCAGCTTCTATGGCCTGCCCTGGGTGACGGGCCTCATGGGCATCGACCGCGTGGCCGGACCCACTGTGCAGCAGGCCTGCGCCACCAGCGTGCGCGCGCTGCAGATGGCGGCGCAGGAGGTGGCCTGCGGCACGGCCACCAGCGCGCTCTTGGTGATGGCTGACCGCCAGTCCAACGGCCCGGTGGTGTACTACCCCGATTCGAGCGGCACCGGCGGCTACGGCATCACCGAGCACTGGGTGCCCGACAACATGGGCCACGACCCGTACGCCAAGAACCCCATGATCCAGACGGGCGAGAACGTGGCCGCGCGCTATGGCATCAGCACCGAAGAGCAGCACGCGCTCAAGCTGCACCGCTACCACCAGTACCAGGAGGCTCTGGCCAACGACCGCGCCTTTCAAAAGCGCTACATGGCCGATGTGCCGGTGACGGACTCCAAGTTCCGCAAGCCAACCGGCACGCTGAGCACCGACGAAGGCATCTTCCCCACCACGGCCGAGGGGCTGGCCAAGCTCAAGCCGGTGAAAGAGGGCGGTACCGTCACCTTTGGCGGCCAGACGCACCCGGCCGACGGCAACGCGGGCGCCATCGTCACCACGCGCGAACGCGCGCGCGCCGTGGCCACCGACCCGGGCATCGAGGTCGAGATCCTGGGCTTTGGCATGGCGCGGGTGGAGGCGGGCTACATGCCCATGGCCCCGTCGCCCGCTGCATTCAACGCGCTCAAGAACGCGGGCCTGTCCATCAGCGACGTGGCGGCCATCAAGACGCACAACCCCTTTGCCGTGAACGACATCGCGCTGGCGCGCGACACCGGATTTGCCTGGGAGCGCATGAACAACTACGGCAGCTCCATCATCTGGGGCCACCCCCAGGCGCCCACCGGCCTGCGCGCGATCATCGAACTGATCGAAGAGCTGGTGCTGCGCGGCGGCGGCGTGGGCCTGTTCACCGGCTGCGCGGCGGGCGACACCGGCTATGCCACCGTGCTGCACGTGACGGACAGCAAGAACACTGCCAAGGCCTAGCCATGACCCACGCTTCGACAAGCTCCTTTTCCGCCCCCTTGAACGCCTGGCTGGTCGATGGCGTGCGCACGCCGCTGGTGGACTACTGCGGCGCGCTGGGCCATGTGTCGCCCACCGACATGGGCATCAAGGTGGCGCGCGCCGTGCTGGAGAAAAGCGGCGTGCCCGCCACCGATGTGGGCTCGGTCATCACCGGCTCCATGGCGCAGGCGGACTTTGATGCGTATGTGCTGCCGCGCCACATCGGCCTGTATGCGGGCGTTCCCTTGGACGTGCCCTCCATCCTGGTCCAGCGCATCTGCGGCACGGGCTTCGAGCTGTTCCGCCAGGCGGCGGACCAGATCGCGCTGGGCTACACCGACGTGGCGCTGGTGGTGGGCACCGAGTCCATGACGCGCAACCCCATTGCGGCCTACACGCACCGCACGGGCTTCAAGCTGGGCGCGCCCGTGGAGTTCAAGGACTTCCTGATGGAAGCACTGATCGACACCGCAGGCCCGGTGACCATGATCGAGACCGCCGAGAACCTGGCCAAAAGAAACGGCATCACCCGCGAAGACGTGGACGCCTATGCCTCGCAGTCCTTCGCCCGCGCGCTCAAGGCGCAAGAAGACGGCTTCCTGGCGGGCGAGATCGTGCCGGTGATCAGCGAAAAATTTGAGCTCGAAGGCTACGCCCCACGCGGCATCGCGCTGCCGCGCAAGGTGGCGCAGCTGGACCGCGACACCCACCCGCGCCCTTCGCCGGTCGAAGCCCTCGCTGGCCTGCGCACCGTCTACCCCGGCGGCGTGCAGACGGCGGGCAACAGCTCGGCCCTGGTCGATGGCGCCGTGGGCGCCGTGGTGGCCAGCGACGCCTATGTGCAGCAGCGTGGCCTGAAGCCCCTGGCGCGCCTGCGCGGCGTGGCGGCCGTGGGTGTTGCGCCCGAGTTCATGGGCATCGGCCCGGCCCCGGCGATCCGTGCCCTGCTGGCGCGCACCGGCCTCACGCTGGATGACATCGGCCTGTTCGAAATCAATGAAGCCCAGGGCGCGCAGACCCTGGCCGTGGGGCGCGAGCTGGGCCTCGATATGAACAAGCTCAACGTGAACGGCGGGGCGATTGCGCTGGGCCACCCGCTGGCTGCGACCGGCGTGCGCCTGACGGTGACGCTGGCGCGCGAGCTGCGCCGCCGTGGCCTGCGCTATGGCATCTCCAGCGCCTGCGTGGGCGGCGGGCAGGGCATTGCGCTGCTCATTGAAAACACTGAGAAGGTGTGAACGGGGCCGCCATGCGTGCTGGAACACGCCGGACCGCTTCACGCTTGCTGCGCTTGGAATTTGAATGAAATGGGGCTCCAGCGCTTATCCAGTAAGCGCTGGCAGCTATCGAAATAATAGTTTTCACCCAAAGGTCACCATGAAAATCATCACCGCAGCCCAGGCCGGGGCCCTGATCCCCGACAACGCCACCATCTTTCTGGGCGGCCTGGCCGTCTCCAGCCTGCCGGAGGAAGTGCTCAAGGGCGTGGAGAAAAACTTCCTCGAACACGGCAGTCCGAAGAACGTGACCACCTGGGCGTGCGGCGCCATCGGCAACAGCAAGGACGCGGGCATGGTCCACCTTGCGCACCCCGGCATGATCAAGCGCACGGTGGCCGGCCACTTCGGCCAGACCGGCGCCGAGATGATGAAGATGGTGTTTGACGGCGAGGTGGAGGCCTACAACTTCCCGCAGGGCAGCCTGTCGCACCTCACGCGCCACATCGCCAGCCGCAGCCCGGGGCTGCTGACCAAGGTGGGTCTGGGTACGTTCGTGGACCCGCGCATCGAAGGCGGCAAGCTCAACAGCAAGTCCACCGAAGACCTGGTCAAGCTCGTCGAATTCAACGGCGAGGAATGGCTGTTCTACCCCTCGCCCAAGGTCGATGTCGCCATCATCCGCGGCACGCTGGCCGACGAGAACGGCAACATCACGCTCGACAAGGAAGGCGTGCTGCTGGAGCAGATCAACATCGCCCACGCGGCCAAGGCCTGCGGTGGCATCGTGATCGCGCAGGTGGAGCGCATCGTGAAGGCCGGCAGCCTGCACCCCAAGTCGGTCAAGGTGCCCGGCGTGTCGGTGGACTACGTGGTGGTCAGCCAGCCTGAGAACCACATGCAGACCATCACCACGCAGTTCAACCCCGCGCTGTGCGGCGACGTGCGCGTGCCGGTGAACTCGCTCGCGCCCATGCCGCTGGACGAGCGCAAGGTGATCGCGCGCCGCACGGCGCTGGAACTGAAGCCCGGCGCCATCACCAACCTCGGCATCGGCATACCGGCCGGCGTGCCCTCGGTGGCGGCGGAAGAGGGCGTGTCGGACCAGTTCACGCTGAGCGTGGAAAGCGGCATCACCGGCGGCATCCCCGCGCAGCTGGGCGACTTCGGCACGGCCTACAACGCCGACGCGATCATCGAGCAGTCGCTGCAGTTCGACTTCTACGATGGCGGCGGGCTGGACGCGAGCTTCCTGGGCCTGGCGCAGGCCGACAACCACGGCAACGTGAACGTGAGCAAGTTCAATGGCCGCCCCGTGGGCTGCGGCGGCTTTGTGAACATCACGCGCTCCACCAAGAACCTGGTGTTCTGCGGCACCTTCACGGCCGGCGGGCTGGAGGTGAAGGTGGGCGACGGGCGGCTTCAGATCGTCAAAGAAGGCCGCTCGCGCAAGTTCATCGAAAAGGTCGAGCAGATCACCTTCAACGGGCTGGATGCCGCACAGCGCGAGCAGAACGTGCTCTTCGTCACCGAGCGCGCCGTGTTCCGCCTGACGACCGAAGGGCTGGAGCTGATCGAGATCGCGCCCGGCATCGACCTGGACCGCGACGTGCTGGCGCACATGGGCTTCAAGCCCATCATGCGCAACGTGAAGACGATGGACGCAGGCCTGTTCCAGGAACAGTGGGGCGGGCTGGCGGCGGCGCTGGCGGCCAAGCCGGCGGCCCATGCCGTCTGAGAGACGAAACACGGCCAGCATGAAAGAAGGGGCGCGACAGGCGCCCTTTTCTTTGACCCTTTGTTCTGCCCTTGCGCCTTACTCCCACCGTTCGGGCTGAGCCTGTCGAAGCCAGGGCGCGGCCCCAAAGCCTTTTCTCAAGACGGCATCAACGAACATGGAGCCGTTCACGCTGAGCGCAGTCGAAGCGCCGCGCAAGGCTTCGACAGGCTCAGCCCGAACGGGTGTTTGAACTTCGAGGGTGCCGATCCAATAGCACGCCCAGTGCAAGCAGCGCGGGCGTCGGCGAAGCGCGAGAGCGCCGTGGGCGTGCAGCGTACGCCCTACGCCCCCGCCGGCAGATAGATCTTCTGCAGCAGCCGGATCAGCGTCTTGCGCTCCGTGGCCGTGAGGCGCGCGGTGGCGTCCACCTCCAGCTGCGCGGCGGTCACTTCGGCCCGCGCCGTCAGGTCCGCGCCCTCGGCCGTCAGGTGCACGCCCATGGCCCGCCCGTCGCTGGGGTGGGGGCGGCGCTCGATGAGGCCGCGCTTTTCCAGCCCCGCGATCAGGCCCACCATGTTGGGCGGCAGCACGTTGAGCGTGGCGCACAGCTCGCGCGATGTGACGCCGGGGTTGTGCGCCACCAGCGACAGCACCGAGAAGTCCACCACCTTCAGGTCGTACACGGCCATGCGCTCCATGAACACCTCGATGATGGCCAGCGACGCGCGCCGCGTGTTGTAGCCCACCAGCGTGCGCAGAAAGCAGGTGTCCACGGCCGGGGTGTCCGTGGCAGACGGGGTACCCGTGGGGGCGGCGGACGAAGCGGCGGGTTTCTTGCGGAGGGGGCGTGCGCTGGACATGGGGCGATTGTGCCGAGGGCAGGGTCGTGGCTTGCAGATATAGATCAAATCAGGCTCTAGGGATGTCCTGCATAACTCCCTGCGGTCCGTGATAGCGCGGTCTCGGGCGGTCCGCTGCGTTGCTTTTCTTGCCAATAGCGGGGCTATTGGCTGCGAAAAGACGCCTTGCGGCCCATCCCGATCCGCACTATCACGCACTCGCGAGGGTTATGCAGGACATCCCTAGCGCATATC
>NZ_JBMIRS010000184.1:0-57930 GCF_049198005.1 Paracidovorax sp. MALMAid1276
GCATTCAGCGCGAGGATGTTGGTCTGGAACGCAATGCCGTCGATCACGCTGATGATGTCTGCGATCTTGCTGCTGCTGGCGTTGATGCCTTTCATGGTCTCCACCACTTCGGCCACCACATCGCCGCCTTGCACGGCTACCGTACTGGCGTTCACGGCCAGCTGGTTGGCGGTGCGGGCGTTGTCGGCGTTCTGGCGCACGGTGGAGCCCAGCTCTTCCATCGAGGCCGCGGTTTCTTCCAGTGCGCTGGCCTGCTGTTCGGTGCGCGCGCTCAGGTCGTTGTTGCCCGAGGCTATCTCCGAACTCGCCGAGGCTACGCCTTCCGCGTTGCTGCGCACGCCCTGCACCACGCGGGCCAGGTTGTCGCGCATCTCGGCCAGGGCGGTGAGCAGCTGGCCCATTTCGTCCTTGCCGCCGGGAGGCACGTCGGTGGTGAGATCGCCCTCGGCGATGGCGCGGGCTGCACGCACCGCGTGGTGCGCCGGGCGGGTAACGGCGCGGGTGATGCCCACACCCAGCAGCGCCGCCAGCACCACGCACACGGCCAAAGTGACCAGCAGCGAGACGCGGGCCATATTGAACACCTGGCGGGCTTCTTCGCTGGCCTTTTTGGCGTTTTCGGCGTTCAGGTCCTGCATCTGGCCCAGCGTTTCGGCCACGGCCACAAAGGCGCCTTCGGATTCCCCCGCATACACCATCGAAAGCGCGTCACCCGTCAGCTCCAGCGTTTCGGCGGTGGTGAAGTCCACACCGTTGGCAATCTCAACCAGCTTGGCCTGCAGCACAGCGTATTCGGCCTTGCGCTTTTTGTAGATGTCGTAGACCTCTTGCTCCTTGGGGCTGCTGATCAGCGGCTCGTAGGCCTTTTCCGCCCTTTCGATGTCCTTGCCGCGCAGGGCCACCTGTTCAGAGAAGGCCTTCACCTCCACCAGGCTGCGCGCGGTCACCATGCCCGCCTCAGAGCGCCGCATGCGGTTGTAGAGCACGCGCAGGTCGCCGGTCTGCTCCACGCTGGGCAGCAGGTTGGTGGCGATCTCCTCGGCATTGCTGTTGATGCGCGACATCTGCACCAGCGCAATCACGCCCAGCACCGTGGTCAGCAGCACTACGGCCAGAAAAGCCGCACCCAGTTTGACGCCGATGCGCAGATCGGAAACTTTCATGAATCGCCCTTCCAAGAAACCAGCCACCAGCCGTGCCTGCGCAGAAACCAGCCGTAACAATTTGATGCAGCAGTCTATCAGCGCGTTCGCCCCTCAGGGCTCGGGCATGACCCGCATAGGGGCTGGGTCCAGGCGGGCCTGCGCGGCGGCGGCCGGGCTCGCCGGCCAAGAAAAAAGCATGCAGGCCGCAAGACCTGCATGCTTTCATTTTGATAGCTGCCAGCGCTTGCTGGATAAGCGCCAGATGCGTATTTGACTCAAAACTACAGTCAATCGCCCGGCGGCCACTCAGGCCTGGGACTTCTTGAACGCCTCGATACCGTCGACCACTTCCTTCTTGGCGGCGTCGATGCCTTCCCAGCCCAACACCTTCACCCACTTGCCCTTTTCCAGGTCCTTGTAGTGTTCGAAAAAGTGGGCGATGGCGTTGCGGCGCATGGCGTTCACGTCTTCGATGTTCTGCCAGTGGTCGTACATGGGCAGGATCTTGGACGTGGGCACGGCGATGACCTTGCCGTCCACGCCCGCTTCGTCTTCCATCATCAGGATGCCGAGAGGCCGGCAGGGCACCACCACGCCGGGGTGCAGCGGGTACGGAGTGATCACCAGCACGTCCACCGGGTCGCCATCGCCCGACAGGGTCTGGGGCACATAGCCGTAGTTGGTGGGGTAGTGCATGGCCGTGGTCATGAAACGGTCCACGAAGATGGCGCCCGATTCCTTGTCCACCTCGTACTTGATGGGGTCGGAGTTCATCGGGATCTCGATCACGACGTTGAAGGTTTCAGGGGCGTTCTTGCCTGGGGGGACGTTGTTGAGAGACATGTCTTTGAATAGTGGTTTGAAAACGGCAACCCGCGAGGCAAGGGACCGGGTCAGATGTCTGACACAGCACAACGAAGCGTCGGGATTAACCCTGATTTTAGGCGCACGCCCCTTTCTGCCCGCTTGCAAACCGGCGTTTGCCTGTAAATTGGGTCCGTTGGCCAATCGACTCCAGCCGCCCGCGCGGCGCGCAGGGAGCACGAGGAAGCAACGCAGCGGGGATGCCACCGATGCGTTGGACCCCCTCCGTGCAACACACCCTAGGAGTATTGAATGGCTGCCAGTTCAGCGCTGACCTCCCCCCTCATCCTCGCCCTCGTCTGTGGGCTCATCGCCGTGGCCTATGGCATCTGGGCCCGTGGCTGGATTCTTTCCAGAGACCCGGGCAACGCCCGCATGCAAGAGATCGCCGCCGCCATCCAGGCCGGCGCGGCGGCCTACCTGGCCCGGCAGTACAAGACCATCGCCATCGTGGGCGTGGTGCTGGCCATCCTCATCGGCATCTTTCTGGACGCCACCACGGCCATCGGCTTCGTGGTGGGCGCGGTGCTCTCGGGCGCCTGCGGCTTCATCGGCATGAACGTGTCGGTGCGCGCCAATGTGCGCACGGCGCAGGCGGCCACGCAGGGCATCGGCCCGGCGCTCGATGTGGCGTTTCGTGGCGGGGCCATCACCGGCATGCTGGTGGTGGGGCTGGGGCTTCTGGGCGTCACGGCGTTCTACTGGTTCCTGGCGGGCAACGGCAACCTCACGCCCACGGCCAAGCTGGCCACGCTGCTCAACCCGCTGATCGGCTTTGCGTTTGGCTCGTCGCTCATTTCCATCTTTGCGCGCCTGGGCGGCGGCATCTTCACCAAGGGCGCCGACGTGGGCGCCGACCTGGTGGGCAAGGTGGAGGCCGGCATCCCTGAAGACGACCCGCGCAACCCCGCCGTGATCGCCGACAACGTAGGCGACAACGTGGGCGACTGCGCCGGCATGGCGGCCGACCTGTTCGAAACCTACGCGGTGACGCTGATCGCCACCATGGTGCTGGGCGCCCTGCTGGTGCTGACGGCGCCCGTGAACGCCGTGGTCTACCCGCTGGCGCTGGGCGCCGTGTCCATCATCGCGTCCATCATCGGCTGCTTCTTCGTGAAGGCATCGCCGGGCATGAAGAACGTGATGCCTGCGCTGTACAAGGGCCTGGCGATTGCGGGCTTGCTCTCGCTGGTGGCGTTCTACTTCGTCACGCTGTGGATCATCCCGGACAACGCCATCACCCCCACGGGCACGCAGCTGCGCCTGTTCGGCGCCTGCGCCACGGGCCTGGTGCTGACGGCCGTGCTGGTGTGGATCACCGAGTTCTACACCGGCACGCAGTATTCGCCCGTGCAGCACATCGCCCAGGCCTCCACCACCGGCCACGGCACCAACATCATTGCGGGCCTGGGGGTGTCGATGCGCTCCACGGCCTGGCCCGTGGTGTTTGTGTGCACGGCCATCATCGTGGCCTACGGCCTGGCGGGCCTGTATGGCATTGCGGTGGCGGCCACGGCCATGCTGAGCATGGCGGGCATCGTGGTGGCACTCGATGCCTACGGCCCCATCACCGACAACGCCGGTGGCATTGCCGAGATGAGCGAGCTGCCCAGCAGCGTACGCGACATCACCGACCCGCTGGACGCCGTGGGCAACACCACCAAGGCCGTGACCAAGGGCTACGCCATCGGCTCGGCCGGGCTGGCATCGCTGGTGCTGTTTGCCGACTACACGCACAAGCTCGAAACCTACGGCCGGTCGATCAGCTTTGATCTGTCGGACCCGCTGGTCATCGTGGGCCTGTTCATTGGCGGGCTCATCCCCTACCTGTTCGGCGCCATGGCGATGGAGGCCGTGGGCCGCGCGGCCGGGGCCGTGGTGGTGGAGGTGCGCCGCCAGTTTCAAACCATCAAGGGCATCATGGACGGCACCGGCAAGCCCGAATACGGCAAGGCCGTGGACATGCTGACCACCGCCGCCATCAAGGAGATGGTGGTCCCCAGCCTGTTGCCCGTGATTGCACCGCTGGTGGTGGGCCTGCTGCTGGGCCCCAAGGCGCTGGGCGGGCTGCTGATGGGCACCATCATCACCGGCCTGTTCGTGGCCATCAGCATGTGCACCGGCGGCGGCGCGTGGGACAACGCCAAGAAGTACATCGAGGACGGCCACCACGGCGGCAAGGGCAGCGAGGCCCACAAGGCGGCCGTGACGGGCGACACCGTGGGCGACCCCTACAAGGACACCGCAGGCCCGGCCATCAACCCGCTGATCAAGATCATCAACATCGTGGCACTGCTCATCGTGCCGCTGGTGGTGAAGTTCCACGGCGGATAGACGCCGTGCCACGGCCTCCCCGCCCCGCTGCGGGCCGGAGGCCTGGCATGCACACCAACAGATCCAGAGGGCCTCGGCCCTCTTTTGCCGCGTACCATTGCCGACACGGCACTCCCCCCCCCCCCCCGATGGCCCTGCACTCCACCCCTGCTTCTGCCCCTGAGCCTGCCCGCGCTTCGGCAGCGGCCATGCACGGGCGCAACACGCATGACCCGCTCACGCATGACCACCTCACGCAGGACGCGCTGGCCCAGGCCGGCCCCCTGCTGGAGCGGGTGGCCGACGCGGCCCGCACCAGCCTGCAGCTGCGCCAGGACCAGGCCCGCACCCCGGGCGAGCACCAGGCCCTGCAGGGCGCGCGCCAGCAGCTGACCCAGCTCACGCCGGTGATGCGCGAACGCTTCCCGGACGCACTGCGCAAGGCGATGGCGCAGGCCGCCTCGCACGCCGAGCCCGCACGGTCGCGCTCGCTGTTTTCCATCCACTTCGACGAGCTGGAGCTGATGGACGAGGACGAGGTCAACGAGAGCGTGGAGCGCGCCCGTGCCAAGCAGGTGCTGGCCACGGCCGTGGAAGGCCCGCTGGCCGACCTGGACGCCCTGGTGTGCGGCGCCCTGGGACTGGCGCGGGTGCAGCCCGAGCACAACCCGCTGCGGCCGGAGGTGTTTCTGCAGGCACTGCAGGCCGTGGTGGCGCAGATGCAGCTGAGCCCCCAGGTGCGCCACGACTGGATGGGCCCCATGGCCCAGGCCCTGGGCAACGAACTGCGCACGTTCTACCGCGCGCAGATCGAGCGCCTGACGCACAGCGGCGCGCAGCCCGTGGGCTATGCCATGCGCCAGTCCGACGGCCAGGTGGTCTATGTGGCCCCGGCGCCGGGGGGCGCCTCGCCCGGCTTTGCGGCCGACAACGACCAGCTGGAGGCGTCGCACGCTGTGGACCCGCTGCTCACGCTCGACCGGCTGCGGCGCCTGCTGCTGGGCGAGTTCAACGCGCAGCCCGCAGGCGCCCCCGCGCTGGACGGCGCTGCAGCCGAAGGAGACGGGCCCGCCGGTGGCGACGGCAACTTTGCCGACCGGTTTGCCCGCGAATTCGAGGCACATGGCGATCTGCCCATCATCGAGCTGCCCGCCGCAGACTTCGCCATGACCGTGCCGGCCGCGTTCGAGGCGCTGCAGGAAATGGACCAGGTGGGCCACATGATGGAGCGCCTGGGCACGCCCCGCACAGTGGCAGCAGCGGCACAGGACGGCGCCCGCGCGCATCACCAGCACCACCATCACCACCAGCGGCAGGCCGGGCACGGCCTGGGCCAGGCGCTGAGCCTGGAAGTGGTGGCGCTGATGGTGGACAACATCGCACGCGACACCCGGCTGCTGTGGCCGGTGCAGCAGTTCATCCGCGCCCTGGAGCCCGCGCTGATGCAGCTGGCCCTGGCCGACCCCCGCTTTTTCAGCAACAAGGACCACGCAGCGCGCCGCATGCTGCAGGACATCACCGACCAGAGCCTGGCGTTCAACAGCCCCGAAGCCCCGGGCTTCCAGAGCTTCATGCGGTCGCTGATGAACATCGCCGGCCCGCTGTCCAACGCGCCCATCGAGGGCCCGCAGGACTTCGAGCACGTGCTCGCGCAGCTGCACGCCAAGTGGGCCGAGAAGGAACAGGCGCGCAAGCAGGAGCGCCTGCGCGCCATCGAAGCCCTGCAGCACGCCGAGCGCCGCCACCTGCTGGCCGCGCAGATCTCGCGCGAGATCTGGCGCCTGCCCGACATCGGCAAGGTGCCCGATGCGGTGTCGAAATTTCTCATCGGCCCCTGGGCGCAGGTGATGGCCGAGGCCCGCCTGGCGGACACCACCGGCAGCGCCGACCCCGGCCGCTGCCAGGAAGCCGTGGAGGCGCTGATCTGGAGCGCCCAGCCCGAGCTGACGCGCGCCAACACGGCGCAGCTGGCGCGGCTGCTGCCCAAGCTGCTGGGCCGGCTGCGCGATGGGCTGGCCACCATCGACTATCCCGCAGACCGCACCGAGGCCGTGTTTGAGCTGCTGATGCAGCTGCACCAGCAGGCGTTCAAGCCCGGGCCACGGGCGGCGCCGGGGCCAGCGCACTCGCCTTCCGCCCCGCCTTCCGCCCCGCCTGCCGCCCAGGCCGATGCAACCCCGCCGCTGGCCGACGACGACCCCTGGGTGGCCCCTTCCGAGGCCAAGGAATCGGGCTATATGAGCATCGCCCCGCCGGGCGAGCCAGAAAACCCCGAGCCCCTGCCACAGCCACCGGCCAGTGCGCCGCAGCACACCGTGCTGCCACTGCCGCAACTCGCCCTGGGCACCTGGGTCAACCTGCAGGTGGCCGGACAGTGGGAGCGCACCCAGCTCTCCTGGATCGGGTCGAATGGCAACCTGTTCCTGTTCACCAATGCCTCCGGGCGTTCTCAGTCGATGACGCTGCGGCTGCTGGAGCGGCTGGTGCAGCAAGGCAGGCTGCAGGTGGTGGCCGAGCAGGCCGTGGTGGACGGCGCGCTGGACGCCGTCGCGCAGATGGCCATGCGCAACAGCGTCGAAAGCCGGATCTGAATTGCTACTTAAAGAATAGCACCAAAGCCTTATCCATCAAGCGCTGAAGGCACTTTTGTTGCATATTTTCGGCGGCGTTCACGACTCTGCCGACACCGCCGCCCGCAGCAGCGTGCTGGCAGGCTCCACCAGCGCCAGCAAGTCGCCCGCGCGGTCCTGCTCGATGGCCTGCAGCACCATTTCGTTGATGCCGCCCACCACCGCCATGGCCATGATGGCTTGCAGCGGCGCCTTGCGCGGACGCTCGCCCGGGAGGTTGTTCACCACGTCCAGCATCAGGTCCACCAGTTGCTGGTTGGCGCGGCGCCGCGCGGCCAGGCCGCTGGCGCCCAGGCCCAGGATGTCGATGAACAAGGTGCGCAGCAGCACCGGGTTGCGCGCCAGCACGCCCAAATAGGCGCCCAGCGCCTGCTCCACCTGGGCCTGCCAGGGGCTGCGCGGGTTGATGGCCGAGCGCAGCACCGCTATCGCGTTGCCGCTGGCCGCCTCGTACAGCGCGATCAGGCACTCGGCCTTATCGGCAAAGTGTTCGTAAAACGTGCGCCGCGACACGCTGGCCTCGCGCACGATGTCGGCGATGGTGGTGTCGGCGTACCCCTTGGCGGCCACGGCGCGGGCCATGCCTTCGAGCAGGCGAGCGCGGTGCTCGCCACCGGTCGCGGGGCCCTCTGCGGGGGCCGTGGGGGCAGCTTCGTGTGCGGCAGTCATCGCCGCATTGTCACTGAATTGGGGCGCAGGTACTTGACAGTACCAGTGGGCAGACGCATCATGACCCTGTCCGGTACTTATTCGTACCAACGCCTGCATGGCGCTGCCCTGTGTGCAGCGCGCAACCCGGAGCCCCACCATGACCGAACTCGTCGTCCGCCGCCTGCTGATTGATCTGGAAAGCCCGTTCGCGCGGCGCTGGTGCGGCGGCGATGCGTTTCGCACAGCGCTGTTCAACGCGCTGTCGATGAGCTTTCCGGTGGGCGAACAGTTCTTCATCGACGCCGTGCGCGACGGGCACAAGGCCCTGCCGCCCGAGCAGCAGGCCCAATTTGCCGACGAGGTGCGCGGTTTCATCGGGCAAGAGGCCACGCACCGCCGCATCCATGCGCTGTTCAACGGCCACCTCGACAAGCAGGGCCTGGTCAATGACTGGGCCCCGCGAGCCCAAGAGCGCATGAAGCTTTTCGATGGCGCCGACCCGCGCCACCCGCTGGCCGTGACGGCCGCCAACGAACACTTCACCGCCCTGCTGGCCGAATGGCTGCTGGCCCACCCCGCAGTGCTTGAGGGCGCCGAGCCCCGCCTGGCCACGATGTGGCAATGGCACTGCGCCGAAGAGGCCGAGCACAAGAGCACGGCGTTTGACCTGTACCTGGCGCTGGGGGGCAACCACGAGTGGCGCATCACCTGGTTTCGCCGCATCACGGGGGTGTTTCTGGGCGATGTGCTGCGCCAGACGGTGAACAACCTGCGCCGCGACGGCGCGCTGTGGCAGTGGCGCACCTGGGCCAGCGCCGCGCGCACGCTGTTCGGCAAAGGCGGCCTGGTGCGCGAGACCTACCGCCCCTGGCGCGAATACCTGCGGCGCGACTTTCACCCCAGCCAGCATGGCAGCGACCTGTCGGAGCGCTGGCTGGCCGAGCACCAGAGCGCCTACACCCCGGTGGGGGCGCGCTGAGCACCGCACCGCACCGCACCGCTATACAAAATATAGCTATCAGCCCTTTACCATCAAGCGCTGGCGGCCAATTTCATTCAAACCGGCAGCCGGTCCCGGGTCTTGCGGGCCACCTCTTTCACCCACGGCTGGGCGGCCCAGTGCGCGGCCGCAAACGCACGGATCTGGTCGGCGTATGCCAGCGACGCACCGATCACATCCAGCCCCTGCAAAAACATGCGCTGGTGCCGGTCTGACAGCACAAAGCGCGCTGCGTGCCCGGCGCTGCGCACCGTGCGCTGCTGCACGTCGATCGACAGCGCCAGCGGGCCCGGCTGCTGCGCGGCTTCGGCCATGAAGGCCTGCACATCGGCCTCGGCCACCATGGCCAGCAGCAGGCGGTTGTTGAGCGCGTTGGAGTAGAAGATCTCGCCAAAGCTCGACGCCACCACGGCCTTGAAGCCGTATTGCTGCATGCCCCACACGGCATGCTCGCGGCTGGACCCGCAGCCGAAATTGGCGCCGGCAACCAGCACGTCCACGCCCTGGAATGCGGGCTGGTTGAGCACAAAGTCCGGGCGCGACTGGCCTGCGGCATCAAAGCGCAGGTCATACAGCAGCCCCGGTGCCAGGCCCGACTTGTCGATGCCGCGCAGAAACTGCTTGGGCATGATCTGGTCGGTGTCGAGGTTGGCGATGTCGAGCACAGCAGCCTGGCCGTGCAGGATGGCTTGGGGGTTGGCGGTCATGCCGTGGTCTCCAGACTTCTAACGTCGGTGATGCAGCCGGTGATGGCTGCGGCGGCGGCCATGGCCGGGCTCATCAGGTGCGTGATCGCGCCCCGGCCCTGGCGGCCTTCGAAATTGCGGTTGGTGGTGGACGCACACCGCTGCCCCGGCGCCAGCACGTCGTCGTTCATGGCCAGGCACATGGAGCAGCCGGGCTGGCGCCATTCAAAGCCCGCCGCCACCAGGCGCGCGGCTATGCCCTCGGCCTCCGCCTGGGCCTTCACCGCGCCCGAGCCGGGCACGACCATGGCGCGCACGCCGTGGGCCACGTGGCGGCGGCCCACGATGCGGTCCACCTCGCGCAAATCCTCGATGCGGGCGTTGGTGCAGGAGCCGATGAACACATGCTGCACGGGCACGCCCGCCAGCGGCAGGCCCGCCGCCAATGCCGTGTAGCGCAAGGCCTGCTCGGCGCTGCTGCGCTGCACGGCGTCGGCCATGTCTTCGGGCCGGGGCACGTTGGCGTTGATCGCCATGGCCTGGTCGGGGCTGGTGCCCCAGGTGACGAAGGGGGCTACTTCGCTCGCGTCGAACACATGCTCCACATCAAACGCCGCACCGTCATCGCTGTGCAGCGTGGCCCAATGGGCCAGGGCCTGCGCGCGCACCTCCCCGGCGATGTCCGGGGCCTTGGCCAGCACATAGTCGATGGCCGTGGCGTCGGGTGCGATCAGCGCGCCGCGCGCACCCGCTTCCACCGCCATGTTGCACAGCGTGAAGCGCGCCTCCACCGACAGCGCACTGATGGCGCTGCCGCAAAACTCCACCACGTAGCCGCGCGCGCCCTGCGCGCCTATGCGGCTGATGATGAGAAGGATCAGGTCCTTGGCCGTGGTGCCCGCAGGCAGCGTGCCGTCCACGCGGATGCGCATGTCCTTGGCCAGGCGGTACACCAGGGTCTGCGTGGCCAGCACGTGCTCGACCTCGGACGTGCCGATGCCAAAGCCCAGCGCGCCCAGCGCCCCGTAGGTGGTGGTGTGGCTGTCGCCGCAGATGATGACCATGCCGGGGCGCACCATGCCGTGCTCGGGCGCCACCACGTGCTCGATGCCCTGCAGCGGGTCGTTGGTGTCGAACAGCGGGATGTGGTGGCGGTCGCAGTTGGCCTTGAGGTTGCTGGCCTGCAGGGCCGAGGGCGGGTCTTGAATGGTGCGCCAGCGCACCGGGTGCGTGGGGATGATGTGGCTCACCACGGCCACGTTCTGCCCGGGCATCGCCACCGTGCGCCCCGCGTCGTGCAGGCCCGCAAAGGCCTGGGGGCTGGTGTATTCGTTCATCAGGTGCAGGTCGCAAAACAGCAGCACGTTCTGCGCGTCCAGCACGGCCACGGTGTGCGATGCCACCAGCTTCTGGTACAGGGTCTGGGGCAAGGTCTGGTGTGGGGTCTGGTGTGGAGTCTGGGGCAAGGTCATGGGCGGCTTTCCAGCAGAAACGGCAAGGCGGCATCCAGCAACGCATCGGGGGCCTCTTCGGCGATGTAGTGGCCGCAGGGCAGCGCATGGCCGCGCACATCGGCGGCCACGCGGCGCCACTCATCGAGCGGCTTGAAGCACTGGTGCACCACGCCCTGCTCGCCCCACAGGGCCAGCAGCGGCATGGGCAGCTGACGGCCCGCATCGCGGTCGGCCCGGTCGTGCGCCAAGTCGATGCTGGCGGCGGCGCGGTAGTCCTCGCAGATGCCGTGGGCGGTGCCGGGCAGGGCCAGGCAGCGCACATATTCGGCCAAGGCACGCGGGTCAAACGGCGCCAGGCCGGCGCTGCGCCGCCCCATCACGTCGCGCACATAGGCGGCAGGGTCGGCCTCGATCAGGCGTTCGGGCAGCGGCGCGGGCTGGATCAGGAAGAACCAGTGCCAATATGCCCGCGCAAATTTGTCGCTGGCCTGCTCGTACATGGCCAGCGTGGGGGCAATGTCCAGCAGCACCATGCGCTGCACGGCGCCGGGGTGGTCGGCCGCCAGCCGGTGCGCCACACGGGCACCCCGGTCATGGGCCAGCACGGCAAAGCGCGGGTGGCCCAGGTGCTGCATCACGGCCAGCATGTCGACGGCCATGGTGCGCTTGCTGTACAGCCTGTGTGCTTCCGCATCGCCTGCGGGCTTGGCCGAGTCGCCGTAGCCGCGCAGGTCTGCCAGCACCAGCGTGAAATGCCGCGCCAGCGCGGGAGCCACCTTGTGCCAGATGGCCGATGTCTGCGGGTGCCCATGCAACAGCAGCAGCGGCGGGCCGCTGCCGCCCACCAGGGCGTGGATGTGCTGGCCATCCGGCGTGGCAATGCGGTGCGCGGTGAAGCCGGGGAATAGGGGTTGGTCGGTCATCGTGAAAAAGAATAAGTCACTCGGCAGAAATGCCGCGCTCCTTGATGAGCTGGGCCCACTGGGGCATTTCTGCCTCCAGCCGGGCGCGGGCCTGCTCGGGGGTGGAGGGTGTGGGGTCGAAGCCGTCCTTGCTCATGCGTTCTTTCAGCGCGGGGCTTGCCAGCGCCTGGTTGAGCGACGTGTTGAGCTTGTCGACCACCGCCCTGGGCGTGCCAGCGGGTGCAAACACGATGAACCAGGTCTCGAACGCATAGCGGGGCACCCCGGCTTCGGCAATGGTGGGCACATCGGGCATCAGGGCCGAGCGCTTGGGCCCCGTCACGCCCAGGGCGCGCAGCTTGCCCGCCTGCACATGGGGCTGCGCCGCCGACAGCACCGGAAAGCTCAGCGCCACCTGGCCCGACATGGTGTCGATGAGGGCCGGCCCGCCGCCGCGATAGGGAATGTGCACGATGGGCACACCGGCCACGGCCTTGAACAACTCGGCCGACATGTGGAACGTGCTGCCAGCACCGGCAGACCCGTAGGAATATTTGCCCGGCTGCGCCTTGAGCAGCGCCACCAGCTCCTTGATGTTCTTGGCGGGCAGGCTGTTGTTGACCACCAGCACATGCTGCGAGCTGGCCACCAGCCCGATGGGGGCCAGGTCCTTGAGGGTGTCGTAGGGCATCTTGGCCGTCAGCGCGGGGTTGATGGCCAGCGACACCGTCTGCAGCCCGATGGTGTGGCCATCTGCCGGGGCCTTGGCGACCATGTCCACGCCAATGTTGCCCCCGGCGCCGCCCTTGTTCTCGATGAACAGCGTGCCGCCCAGCGCCTTGCCCCATTCATCGGCGATCAGCCGTGCGGCGATGTCGGCACTGCCCCCGGGCGCATAGGGCACTACCAGCTTTACCGCCTTGGCCGGGTAGGCCTGGCCAACGGCCACCGTGGTGGCGCACAGCGCCAGTGCGGCCGTGGTCGCCCAGCGCACGGCGCGTGCGGGCCTGGAAACAGATAGAGATAGGGCCATGGGTTGTTGTCTCCTGCAGGTTTGTTGTGGTGTGTGCTGGCATCTTATGAGTGCACCAAACAAACATAAAGTCATTCAAAATTACTTCATTCATAAATGCAATGCACGAATAACCCATGGACGGCTTTTCAGACCTGCGCTTCTTCGCCCTGTTGATCAAGGAAGGCAGCCTCGCAGCGGCGGCACAGCAGATGGGCATTACTCCACCCGCTGCCAGCCGCCGCCTGGCGCAGCTGGAGCACCGGCTGGGCGTGCGCCTGCTGCACCGCACCACCCGGCGCATGAGCCTGACGCCCGAGGGCGAAACCTATCTGCTGGACGGCACGCGCATCCTGTCGGACCTGGAGGCCCTGGAGCGCACGGTGGCGGGCGCGCGCAGTTCGCCGCGCGGGCTCATGAAACTGGCCGCCACCCTGGGCTTTGGCCGGACGCACATCGCGCCCGCGCTGTCGGCCTTTGCGCGTGCGTACCCCGAGGTGGAAGTGCAACTGCACCTGACGGACCGGCCCGTGAACCTGGTGGAACAAGGCTTTGATGCTGCCGTGCGATTCGGCGACCTGCCCGACTCGCGCCTGACCGCACGGCGCCTGCGGGCCAACCGCCGGGTGCTGTGTGCCGCCCCCGCCTACCTGGCCCAGGCCGGCGAGCCGCAGCAACCTGCCGACCTGCTCGCCCACCAGTGCATCGTGATCCGCGAAAGCGATGAAACCTATGGCACCTGGCACCTGCACCAGGGCGGCCGGCAAGAAACCGTGAAGGTGCGCGGCATGCTCAGCACCAACGACGGCGCCGCCGCCACCACCTGGGCGCTGGCCGGCCATGGCGTGCTGATGCGGTCTGAATGGGACGTGGCCGAACACATCGCCGCCGGCCGCCTGCAGCCCGTGCTGCCAGGCTGGGCCTTGCCCGCCGCCGATGTGACGCTGGTGTACCCCAGCAAGAGCGACCTGTCGGCCAAGACCCGGGCTTTGTCGGACTTTTTGCACGCCTGGTTTGCGGCGCGGGGGTGATGTTTTTGGTGGGTTGTTGAACTTTGGGTACGGGCAATTGCCGGCCTTTGGCACATGGCACGGGTGGGTCCGCGCGCGTCCATGAAACGGGAGTGCTCGCCAAAGGACACATCACCGCTGCGTGGTGCGCAGTGGTGCGGGCTCTGCTTGCTCTGGACACCGCACGGGGTGGCAGCAAGGGCGTTGAGCGCGGGCTGCCCGCCACGCAAGGCCTGCGAATCGCAATTGCGCAACAGTCACGCGTAATCCCCAGGGGCGCTGCGCATAATGCGGGCAGTCTTGCATGGCTGACTGCCGACCATTCCCCTCTCCCGTGTGACCGTCTTGCCCCGGGGGCCGCGGTTGACTCCAACGAGGTTTATCTGACGCTATGAATGCCGCTGCACTTTGCCTGCAACTGGGGTTGCGCCAGATAAACGCTGATGGTTAGGCGCTCATGAGATATCGCTTCACGTGTCTGGTCGCAGTCGCGTTGCTGACAGCCTGCGAAACACCGCCGCCCCGTAGTGCCGTCTTGGCCCTAGATGAGGCCAGCGTTGCACCGAACAAAATCAACGCCGTAGTCGTCTCGCGCGTGCAACTGCTTTCAAAGCATGAAGATGGCAACATCAACTTCGCGTACCGGGGAACTGGGGCGGAGCCGGATTTCTCGTGGGGAGCTCCCTCGGACTTTGGAGTCGGGAAGATATTGTTCTTGCCGTTCACCAGAGCAGGAGAATTGGTTGCGTATGAAGTGCTTCCTGGCTGGATATGTACTAACGAGATTCGCTTCGGACAGTACTACTCGATTCCGCCAACTCGTTCTGCACAGCAGGGCAACCTTAGCAAGGATGCCTGTGTACGACTTGAAGCGGGTGAAATAACGTATGTCGGCGACTTCGTTATAGAGCGCACTGGCGGCCGATCGTTCCGCTATGCAACTGTGCTCACGGCGCGCGGTGAGGGTGAGGTGCGCGAGATGATGAAAGCTCGCCTTCCGGGTTGGCTCATAGTGTCGAAGCGCATTGACAAGGATCGAACTTAAGACCCGAAGCCCGATCCTGCTGATGTACGACGCATCTAACTAGAAAGCAAATGGGGACCAGCGGGTAAAGCACCTGCAGTCGTATTTCCGGCATCTGGAGTGGGATCGTCAATGTCCCGTGCCGACATGGAATCTGCGTCACCGCATCGCCACACGTTGCAAGCGGCCGGCAAGCTGCCGCAAGAGTGATCGGCGTAGTGCGATGTGGGAGGAAGAGCCCGAAACCAACCGCTTCCACCCACAAGAATGCTCCGTTTCTGATAGCTGCCAGCGCTTGCAGGTAAAGCGCTGACGGCTCCTTGGACTCACTCCCCCATCCCCTCCCATCTTTCGCGGGCTGCACTGGCAAACGCCCCGCAGCCGACACGCCCTGCCAGCGCACGCCTACAGCGGCGGCAAGGTGCGCCTTCTACAGTCAAGCCCATGTGTTTGGCCGCACGACCTCCTCTCTGATCTGTTGAGCGAACACACAGGTTGATGACCGCGCCAGCACCCCAGACCACCGGCTACCTGAGGAGAAGCCCCATGCCTGCACAGCACACCCTGCACAGCCCTTTGGCATCACCGACCATTGCACGCCATCGGCGTTCTGCATGGGGTTGGCTGGCGGGGATGGCTGCGCTGGTGGGCGTGCTGGCCTTGTCGGCGTGTTCCACACCCCGCGCTCCAGAGGGCATTCGGGTGGTGACGGGGTTTGACGTGAACCGCTATGCCGGCCAGTGGCACGAGGTGGCCCGCATCGACAACCGCTTCGAGCGCGGGCTGACGCGCACCACGGCCACCTACACGCTCAATGACGACAACACCGTGAAGGTGGTGAACCGCGGCTATGACCCGGTGCGCCAGGAGTGGAAGGAAGCCGAGGGCACGGCACGGTTTGTGGACAGCCCCGACCGCGCGGCGCTCAAGGTGTCGTTCTTCGGGCCGTTCTATGGCGGGTACAACGTGGTGGCGCTGGACGAGAACTACCAGTGGGCCATGGTGATCGGGTCGAGCCGGGACTATCTGTGGATTCTGTCGCGCACGCCCACCCTGCCCTGGCATGTGCGGGACCACCTGCTGGAGCGCGCGCGGGCGATGGGGGTGGATGTGGGCAAGATCGTGTTTGCCGCGCCGCCGGTGGAGCAGCATGCGCGGCAGGCGGTGCGCACCTGAGGGGTGCGGAAGGCAAAGAGCGTGGGGTGCGGGGTGAGTGCCGGCGCCGATCAAAGCGCCTTCCACTACAGTTTTAATAGCTGTCAGCGCTTTAACAGTAAGCGCTGAGGGCCATTTTTGTTGGTATTTTTCAGATGCGTGACGCCCGCCTTGCGCTGGCGATCAACGTTTGGCGCAGGGCTTCGACAGGCTCAGCCTGAACGGTGGGTTGGTGTGCAGTGTTCCTGCAGGGCTCCTGCTGGGCTCCTGCTGGGCTCCTGCAGGGGTCGTGTAGTGCTTCGCATTGGTCTGCTCGCAAAGCTCTCCAAACGCTGCAACCTCCCCACCCTTCCCACACTCCCCAAACTTTCAAAGAGACGCACCAAGCCCCCACGCTCCGAAGTGCGCCCTGGCGATTTCCCCGGGCGTGATCAGGCCACTTCGGGCACTGTGGCTGCAGCCACCAGGCGCTGGGTGTACGGGTGCTGCGGCGATTCGAGCACCTGGGCCACGGTGCCGCCTTCCAGCACGGCGCCGTCCTTCATCACCAGCACCTCGTGCGCCATGGCACGGATGACATCCACGTCGTGCGTGATGAGCAGGTAGCTCAGGCCCTTTTCCTTTTGCAGGCGCTGCAGCAGGCCCAGCACCTGCTGCTGGATGGTGACGTCGAGCGCGCTGGTGGGCTCGTCGAGCACGAGCACCTGGGGCTGCACGATGAGGGCGCGGGCAATGGCCAGGCGCTGGCGCTGGCCGCCCGAGAATTCGTGCGGGTAGCGGGCCAGCAGGCGCGGAAACTGCGCTTCTGTCAGGCCCACCTCGCTCAGCATGGCTTCCACGCGGCTGCGGCGTTCGGCCACGCCCAGCGCGGGCTCGTGCACCTTCAGGCCCTCGCCCACGATTTCTTCCACCGTGAGGCGCGGCGACAGGGACGAGAACGGGTCTTGGAACACCACCTGCACCCTGCGGCGCAGCTGCTGGTTGCCCGGTGTGTTGCGCGTGGCGGGCTGCTGCCAGGCCTGGCCGCCCACCTGCAGCGTGCCCGTGCTGGGCAGCAGGCCCAGAATCGCCTGGGCCAGTGTGGACTTGCCCGAGCCCGACTCACCCACCACCCCCAGCGTCTGGCCGGGCAGCAGTTGCAGCGATGCACCTTGCACGGCCACGAATTCACCTTTGTGAAACCAGCCTTTGACGCCCGGCAGCGGTGTGGGGTAGACCACGCGCAGGTCCTGCGCCTGCACCACGGGCAATGTGCCCTCGGGCGCGGCCACCTCCAGCACGTCGCGGCGCGGCTGGCTGGCAATCAGGCGCTGTGTGTAGGCGTGCTGCGGGTTGCCAAACACCTCGGCCACGGTGCCCTGCTCCACCAGCACGCCCTGCTCCATCACGGCCACGCGGTCGGCAAAGCGGCGCACCAGGTTCAGGTCGTGCGTGATGAGCAGCACGGCCATGCCGGTCTGGCGCTGCAGGTCAGACAGCAAATCGAGAATCTGCCCGCGCAGGCTCACGTCGAGCGCGGTGGTGGGTTCGTCGGCCAGCAGCAGTTTGGGTGCACTGGCCAGAGCCATGGCGATCATGGCGCGCTGGCGCTGGCCGCCGCTGAGCTGGTGCGGAAAGCTGCCCGCACGCCGTGCGGGCTCGGGGATGCCGGTTTGCGCCAGCAGGTCGATGGCCGCCTGCGCACACTGCGCGCCCGAGAGGCCGCGCTTGAGCTGCAAAATTTCAACAATCTGCGCGCCAATGGTCATCAGCGGGTTGAGCGCGGTCATGGGCTCCTGGAACACCATGGCAATGTCGTCGCCGCGCACGCCGCGCATCTCGCGCTCGGTCAGGGCCAGCAGGTCGCCCCGGCCTTGCAGCTGGGCCTGGCCGGTGATGGCGGCATCGCCCACCAGGCGCAGCAGGCTCAGGGCCGTGATGGTCTTGCCCGAGCCGGACTCGCCCACCAGCGCGAGTTTTTCGCCGGGGGCGATGTGGAAGTTCACGCCCCGCACCACCTCTTTGGTGCCAAAGCGGACATGCAGGTCGTTCACCTGCAGCAGATGCGGATTCATGGCCGGTGCATGCGGTGTGTTCACAGATCAGCCTTTCGCGGATCCAGCGCATCGCGCAACGCGTCGCCCATGAAGGTCAGCAACAACAAGGTGGTGACCAGCACCGCAAAAGTGGACAGCGAAATCCACCACGCATCGATGCTGTTCTTGCCCTGGCTGAGCAGCTCGCCCAGCGACGGCGTGCCCGGCGGCACGCCCAGGCCCAGAAAGTCGAGCGAGGTGAGCGCCAGGATGGCCGCACTCATGCGAAACGGCAAGAACGTGACCACGGGTGTGAGGCTGTTGGGCAGGATGTGGCGCCAGATGATCTGCGTGTTGCTCACGCCCAGCGCGCGGGCAGCCTTCACGTAGTCGAGTTGGCGGTTGCGCAGGAACTCTGCGCGCACGTAGTCGGACAGGCCCATCCAGCCGAACAGGCTGAGCAGGATGAGCAGCAGCGACACACTGGGCGCAAACACGGCGCTGAAGATGATGAGCAGGTACAGCTCGGGCATGGAGCCCCAGATCTCGATGAAGCGCTGGAACGCGAGGTCGGTCTTGCCGCCAAAAAAACCCTGGATGGCGCCGGTCACCACCCCCAGCAGCACGCCGGTGATGGTGAGCGCCAGGCCAAACAGCACGCTCACCCGGAATCCGTAGAGCAGCTGCGCCAGCAGGTCGCGCCCCCGGTCGTCCGTGCCCAGCCAGTTGTCCGCCGTGGGGGCCGAGGGGTTGGGTGCCTTGGCAAAGTAGTTGAGCGTGTTGGGGCCGTAGGGGTTGAGCGTGTACAGCGCCCAGTTGCTGCCGGTGCTCAGCCGTTCCTTGATGAAGGGGTCGAGGTAGTCCGTGGGGGTTTCAAAATCGCCGCCAAAGGTCTTCTCGGGGTAGTCCTTCAGCATGGGGAAGTAGGTCTGCCCCTCATACCGCACGATGAGCGGCTTGTCGTTGCTGACCAGCTCGGCGCACAGGCTGACCAGCACGAGCGCGCAGAAGACCAGCAGGCTCCAGTAACCCAGCCGGTTGCGCTTGAAGCGCTGCCAGGCGCGGCGGGAGGGGGACAGGGATGCGGGGGAAGTGGCCGCGGCGGCCTCAGGGACCGCAGTGGCTGTAGAAGTGGGGGCAGTGGTGGCGTTCAAACCCATGGCCTCTTATTGGTCTTGCAGCAGAAGGGCCTTGCTGTATTGCAGGAACTCATCCAGGTGCTTTTCGATGATGGCCACCGTGATGGGCAACTGCAGGCTCTGGTAGTCGTGCACCGCGATGTTGCGAAACCCGACCATGCGCTGCAGGCTTTCTGCAAGGCCCGGGTCGATTCTGCCCGCCCGGGCCAACAGCGCGAAGACATCGCGCGCACTTTGCGGAACGCCCAGCCGGTCGCGGCGGATCAGGTGCTGGCCCATGTCCAACGCCGCCTCACAGGCGCGCTGAATGTTGAGGATTGCGGCGTCCTGGCGCGTGAAACTGGCAGCAAACGTGGCCGGGTCGCTGAAATACTCTTCGCGCGCTCTCTGCACGCAGCGCTCTATCGTGGCGGCCTTGTTGATCAGCACGTCATCCACCATACACCGTCCCTCGCTCCCGAATATCGTCCAGCAGACCCGCGCGCGCAGTGTCCAGGGCTGTCTTCTCGCTCAGGATGGCAGCCTCGAAAAGCGCAGCCTGCGCATCCCGCGCCCACCATCTCTGCCCCCGGGTGATGACCTGGTATTGCATCACGGTGGATGCGGCACGCAAATCCAGCAGATCGACTGCGCAGCCTGCAACATCCGCCAGTTCGCCAGAAAGCCGCCACAGCTGCGTCACATCGGCATAGCCGCTCACCAGCACCGCCATGTCCAGGTCGCTGTCAGGCCGGGCTGTGCCCTGCACGCGGCTGCCAAACCCGTACACCGCCATCAGGCCAGGCAACCCGGCCCGCAACGCGTCCACAGCGCGTTCCATCATTTCTGGCGTCAGACTTGGCGGCGGCAGCATGGGCATCTTTTGTTTAATCAAACTTCACACGCGGGTCCACCCACACGTAGCACAGGTCGCTGATGAGCTTGGTCACCAGCCCGATCAACGTGAACAGATACAGCGTGCCCAGCACCACCGGGTAGTCGCGGCGGATCACGCTTTCGTAGCTGAGCAGGCCCAGACCGTCGAGGGAGAACAGGGTCTCGATGAGCAGCGAGCCCGCGAAGAACGCGCCGATGAACGCGGCCGGAAAGCCGGTGACGATGGGGATGAGCGCGTTGCGGAACACATGCTTCCACAGCACCTGGCCCTCGGAGAGGCCCTTGGCGCGGGCCGTGAGCACGTACTGCTTGCGGATCTCTTCGAGAAACGAATTTTTGGTGAGCATGGCGGTGACGGCAAAGCTGCCCAGCACCATGGCCGTGACGGGCAGCGTGATGTGCCAGAGGTAGTCCACGATGCGCGCGCCCCAGCTCAGTTCGTCCCAGTTGGAAGACGTGAGCCCGCGCAGCGGGAACCACTGCAGCTGCCCGCCAAAGATCACCAGCAGGGCCACGCCCAGCACAAAGCCCGGGATGGCATAGCCCACCAGGATGATGAGCGTGGTGACCAGGTCAAACCGCGAACCGGCCCGCACCGCCTTGGCCACGCCCAGCGGCACGGCCACCAGGTAGCTGATGAAAAACGTCCACAGGCCCAGGCTGATGGAGACGGGGAGTTTCTCTTTCACCAAGGTCCACACGTCCTTGTTCTGAAAGAAGCTCTTGCCCAGGTCGAAGCGCGCAAACTGCCCCAGCATCTGAAAAAAACGCTCGTGCGCGGGTTTGTCAAAGCCATACAGCGCCTTGATCTGCTCCAGGCGCTTGGGGTCCACGCCCTGCGATCCGCGGTAGCTCAGACCGCCGCCCTCGGCCCCACCGCCGCCCGCGCCGGCCTTGGCCTCGGCCATGTACTGCTCCACCGGGCCGCCGGGCACGAACTGGATCACCACAAAGGTCAGCAGGAGCACGCCCAGCAATGTGGGCAGCATGAGCAGGACGCGTTTGAGGATGTAGGCGAACATGGGGCGGGCGGTGTGCGGAGTTGCTTCGGCTACTGAAGAAGGCTACTTCTTGTCGGGCGCGGTTTGGGGCGGGATGCGGGCCCACCAGGTGTCGATCACCCAGCCTTCGCCGCTCGAATACGGCGGCACCGCCTGGGGCCGGGCCAGCCGCCAGGCGTTGTAGGCCATGCGGTGCGTGCCGGCCGTCCACTGCGGAATCAGATAGTGGCTGTGCGCGATGATGCGCTCCAGCGCGTGGCAGGCCGGCAGCAGCTCGGCTTCGGTCTTGGCCGAGGTCATGGCCTTGACCATGGCGTCCACCGCGGGGTTCTTCACGCCCGCAAAGTTGCCCGAGTCCTCCACATCGGCTGCCTTGCTGCCAAACATGTCGGCAAACTCCTGGCCGGGGTTGTGCGTGCCCTGGAAGGCGAGCGAAGTGATGTCGAAGTCAAACTTCTGCAGGCGCTGCTGGTACAGCGCGAAGTCCACCGAGCGGAACCGCAACGTGATGCCAAGCTTCTCCAGGTTGCGCATCCACGGCGTGATCGTGCGCACGCCGCCTTCGTTGCTGTCCATGTATTCCAGGACCATGGCCTCGCCCTGTGCGTTGCGCAGCGCGCCATCGCGCACTTCCCAACCGGCTTCTTTCAGCAGCGCCTGCGCACGGCGCAGGTTGGCGCGCAGGGACGAATCGCCGTCGGTGCGCGGCGGCACCGTCATGGGGCCGAAGGCTGCGGCGGGAATGTGCTTGCGATACGGCTCCATCAGTGCCAGCTCTTCGGGCGAAGGCGTGCCCCGGGTTTCGCAGGCTGTGTTGCCGAACAGTCCATTGACCCGCTGGTAGGCGCCGTAAAACAGCTGGCGGTTCATCCACTCGTAGTCCATCGCCAGACCCAGCGCCTCGCGCACACGCACGTCCTGCAGCAGAGGGCGGCGGGTGTTGAGCACATAGCTCTGAAACCCCGAGGGCAGCTTGTGCTGGAACTCGCCCTTCACCAGCTCGCCGGTGTCAAACTTCTTGCCCGTCACGCGCCGCGCCCAGTCGCCCGCGCTGAAAAAGCGCATCAGGTCAAACTCGCCCGCCTTCAGCGCCTCCAGCTTGGCGGTGTTGTCCTTGTAGATCTTGACCAGCACCTCATTGAAATTGGCCGTGCCCTTGCGCACGTTGAGGTCGCGTGCCCAGTAGCCGGGGTCACGCACATAGGTGATGTCTTTGCCAAAGCGCACCGGGCCGATCTTGTAGGGGCCGCTGCCGATGGGGATGTCCATCACCACCTGGTCGAAGGGCTTGGCCTTGCCGTTTTCCACCCCCCAGTCGCGGCTGAACACAGGCAGGCCGCCCACGGTGAGTGGCAATTCCCGGTTGGGCTGCTTGAAACGGTAACGCACCGTGCGGTCGTTCACCACATCCACACCCGCAACTTCGATCAACATCGTCTTGTAGGCCGGCGAGGTGAACGGCCCCACCAGCGTGTCGTAGCTGTGCTTCACGTCCTGCGCCAGCACGGGCTTGCCATTGTGAAACCGCGCCTCAGGCCGCAGCTTGAACGTGGCCGACAGGCCGTCGGCAGCCACCTCCACGTCTTCGGCCAGCAGGCCGTAGCCGGTGGCGGTCTCGTCCATGGAGCCCACCAGCAGCGAGTCAAACATCAGCGACGACAAATAGGCCGGCGCGTTGCCCTTGATGGTGAACGGGTTGTATTTGTCGAACGTGGACACGCGCAGGTTGCTCACCAGGCGCAGCTCGCCGCCCTTGGGGGCGTCGGGGTTCACGTAGTCGAAATGCGCAAACCCGGCCGGGTAGCGCGGGGTGCCCCACAGGGCATATGCGTGTGCGGCCCAGGTCGGTGCCGCACATCCCATCAGCAAAAAAGTGAGCCAAAACCGCATGCGACAATTCTGCACTACGTTGCAGGCGCTGCCGCCCGGGCCAAAGGGATATCCCCGAGGTCTTCCGGTGCGCTGCCGCCGTCGCCTCATTCCCCGCATTCCACAGGAGAACAACAATGGGTTTCCTCGCCGGCAAGAAGCTGCTCATCACGGGCGTGCTGTCCAACCGCTCCATCGCCTACGGCATTGCCAAGGCCTGCCACGACCAGGGCGCCGAGCTCGCCTTCAGCTATGTGGGCGAGCGCTTCAAGGACCGCATCACCGACTTTGCGGCCGAGTTCAATTCCAAGCTGGTGTTTGACTGCGACGTGGCCAGCGACGAACAGATCGAGCGCATGTTTGCCGACTTGTCCGCCACCTGGCCCAAGTTTGACGGCTTCGTTCACAGCATCGGCTTCGCGCCGCGCGAGGCAATTGCAGGCAACTTCCTCGAAGGCCTCTCGCGCGAAGGGTTCCGCATCGCGCACGACATCAGCGCCTACAGCTTCCCGGCCATGGCCAAGGCCGCCCTGCCCTACCTGAACGACAAGTCGTCGCTGATCACGCTGAGCTACCTGGGCGCGCTGCGCTCCATCCCCAACTACAACACCATGGGCCTGGCCAAGGCCAGCCTCGAAGCCTCGGTGCGCTACCTGGCCGAGGCCGTGGGCCGCACCGAAGACGGCCGCAGCATCCGCGCCAACGGCATCAGCGCCGGCCCCATCAAGACGCTGGCCGCCAGCGGCATCAAGGACTTCGGCAAGCTGCTGAGCCGCGTGGCCGACGCGTCGCCCCTGCGCCGCAATGTGACGATCGAGGACGTGGGCAATGTGGCCGCCTTCCTGCTGTCGGACCTGGCCAGCGGCATGACCGCCGAGATCACCTACGTGGACGGCGGCTTCAGCCAGACGGCGGGCCTGTCGGCCGACCAGGTCTGATCCAACTTTCAAGCATCAAAATGACCCTCAGCGCTTATCCCATAAGCGCTGACAGCTATCCATTCAATAGCGCACCACCCCTCGCCCGGCGCCGCGTTGTAAGCGCCCTGGCCAGGGCCCTGCCGCTCGCGGCCTTGCTGCCCGCATCGGCCTGGGTGCAGGCGGCAGACGCGCCCGCCCTGCTGCTGGCCAACGTGTACCGCCCCGGCATGCCGCTGGCGGACTACTGGGTGAGCGAAAAGTACGACGGCGTGCGCGGCTACTGGGACGGCCACACCTTGCGCACCCGCGGCGGCGAAACCGTGCAGGCCCCGGCCTGGTTTACCGCAGGCTGGCCCACCACACCGATGGATGGCGAACTGTGGGCGGGCCGCGGCCGGTTCAGCGCCGCGCAGTCCACCACCCGCCAGCAGCAGCCGGACGACACGGCCTGGCGCGGCATCCGCTTCATGGTGTTCGACCTGCCGCAGCACGGCGGCGTGTTTGACGAACGGCTGCCAGCCTTGCAGGCGCTGGTGCGGCACATCCACCAGCCCTGGGTGCAGGCCGCGCCGCAGCAGCGCATTGCCAGCGACGCGGCGCTGCAGGCCCTGCTGCACAAGACGGTGCGCGCGGGCGGCGAAGGCCTGATGCTGCACAAGGGCAGTTCGCTGTACCGGTCCGGCCGCAGCGACGACCTCATCAAGGTCAAGACCCATGAAGACACCGAGGCCCGCGTGGTGGCGCACCTGCCCGGCCAGGGCAAGCATGCGGGCCGCATGGGCGCGCTGCTGTTGGAGATGCCCTCCGGCCAGCGGTTCAGGCTGGGGGCAGGCTTCACCGATGCGCAGCGCATGCAGCCCCCGCCCGTGGGCAGCTGGGTGACCTACCGTTTTCGCGGCACACACGACGGCGGGCTGCCACGCTTTGCGAGCTTTGTGCGCGTGCGCGAGGACTTGCCGCGCTGACGCGCCTTCGGGGTTTCTGCCAAGCCGCACGCCACCAGGCTTTCGCTATCAAAAAAAGAGCTTCCAGCGCTTGATGGACAAGCGCTGGAAGCTCTTTTGACTGCAAAAAACGGTCAGACGATTCGGCTGTAAGCCCCGTCATCGCCCACCTGCACCAGGTTCTTGGCGGTGGCCAGCGGCTTGGGGTTCTTGGCGCTCTTCTTTTCGTCCGCCACACAGTCGGCGTAATAGCGCACCTGGCCGTTCTCGTCTTCCACTTCCACCAGGCCGTGGATGTCGGTCTCGAAGCCCGGGCACAACTTGGCGAACTCGCGGGCGAACTTGAGGTAGTCCACGATCTTCTTGTTGAACACTTCGCCGGGGATCAACAGCGGAATGCCCGGCGGGTACGGCGTGACCAGGCCCACGGTGATGCGGCCTTCCAGGTCGTCGATCTCCACGCGTTCGGTCTGGCGGTGGGCGATGTGCGCGTACGCATCCGAAGGCTTCATGGCCGGCGTGAGGTCCGACAGGTACATCTCGGTCGTCAGGCGCGCGATGTCGTACTTGGCGTACATCTCGTGCACGTGCTGGCACAGGTCCTTCAGGCCCATGCGCTCGTAGCGCTTGTGCTGCTGGCAGAACTCCGGAAGGATGCGCCACATGGGCTGGTTCTTCTCGTAGTCGTCCTTGAACTGCTGCAGCGCCGTGAGCAGCGTGTTCCAGCGGCCCTTGGTGATGCCGATGGTGAACATGATGAAGAAGCTGTACAGGCCCGTCTTCTCCACCACCACGCCATGCTCGGCGAGGTATTTGGTCACGATGCTGGCCGGGATGCCGGTCTTGTCGAACTTGCCGTCGAGGTTGAGGCCCGGCGTGACGATGGTGGACTTGATCGGGTCCAGCATGTTGAAGCCGTCGGCCAGCTGGCCGAAGCCATGCCACTTGCTGCCGTTCTTCTTGCCCTTGCCGTCGCTGCGGATGATCCAGTCCTCGGCACGGCCCAGACCCTCGTCCACCAGCTTGTCGGGGCCCCAGACCTTGAACCACCAGTCGTTCTTGCCGAAGTCTTCTTCCACCTGGCGCATGGCGCGGCGGAAGTCCAGGGCTTCGAGCAGGCTTTCTTCCACCAGCGCGGTGCCGCCGGGCGGCTCCATCATGGCGGCCGCCACGTCGCAGCTGGCGATGATGCTGTACTGCGGCGATGTGGACGTGTGCATCAGGTAGGCCTCGTTGAAGAGGTGCCTGTCGAGCTTGGCGGTCTGCGAATCCTGCACCAGCACGTGGCTGGCCTGGCTGATGCCGGCCAGGAGCTTGTGGATGGACTGCGTGGCGTACGTCACCGAATACTTGGGGCGCGTGCGCTTCTTGCCCATGGCGTGGTAGCTGCCATAGAACGGGTGGAACGCCGCGTGCGGCAGCCAGGCCTCGTCAAAGTGCAGGTTGTCCACATAGCCGTCAAGCATGCCCTTGATGGTTTCGGTGTTGTAGAGCACGCCGTCGTAGGTGCTCTGTGTGAGCGTGAGCACGCGCGGCTTGACCTTTTTCGCGTCCACGCCCTTGAGCAGCGGGTTGGCCTTGATCTTGGCCTCGATGGCCTTGGGCTCAAACTCGCTTTGCGGGATCGGGCCGATGATGCCGAAGTGGTTGCGCGTGGGCTTCAGGAACACGGGAATGGCCCCGGTCATGATGATGCTGTGCAGGATGGACTTGTGGCAGTTGCGGTCCACCACCACCACATCGCCGGGCGCCACCGTGTGGTGCCACACCATCTTGTTGGACGTGCTGGTGCCGTTGGTCACGAAGAAGCAGTGGTCGGCGTTGAAGATGCGCGCGGCGTTGCGCTCGCTCTCGCCGATGGCGCCGTTGTGGTCCAGCAGCTGGCCCAGCTCTTCCACCGCGTTGCACACGTCGGCGCGCAGCATGTTCTCGCCGTAGAACTGGTGGTACATCTGGCCCACAGGGCTCTTCAAGAAGGCCACGCCGCCCGAGTGGCCCGGGCAGTGCCAGCTGTACGAGCCGTCTTCGGCATAGTCGAGCAGCGCCTTGAAGAACGGGGGCTGCACGCTCTCCAGGTAGCTCTTGGCCTCGCGGATGATGTGGCGCGCCACGAACTCGGGCGTGTCCTCGAACATGTGGATGAAGCCGTGCAGCTCGCGCAGGATGTCGTTGGGCAAGTGGCGGCTGGTCTTGGTCTCGCCGTGCACGTAGATCGGCACATCGGCGTTCTTGCGACGCACCTCGCCGATGAAGTTGCGCAGGCTCAGAACGATCGGGTCCAGCCCCGAACCGAGCGTGAATTCCTCGTCGTCGATCGACAGGATGAAGGCGCTGGCGCGGCTTTGCTGCTGCGCGAACTGCGACAGGTCGCCGTAGCTGGTCACCCCCACCACCTCGAAGCCTTCGGCCTCGATCGCCTGCGCCAGGGCACGGATGCCCAGGCCTGACGTGTTTTCAGAACGGTAGTCTTCATCGATGATGATGATGGGAAAGCGAAACTTCATGCGCAGCCTCCAGGGAGCCGTGGCCCGTTGGGCCAAAAAACGAAACAGGCGCGAAGTGTAAGGAATAACGTTGGCACGCCTTTGAACTGCCATCCTTTTGACCCAGAATGTGGTGCGCTGAATACAGCGACACACAACGATAAAAGGAGGTCTTTATGGAGGAATCCACACTCTGGTGGCTGGCAGCGGGGGCTGTCGTAGTTGCAGAGCTGCTCACCGGCACGTTCTATTTGCTGATGGTGGCCCTGGGGCTGGTTGCTGCAGCGTTGGCCGCCCACATGGGTCTCTCGGCAACAATGCAAGTCGTGGCAGCTGCGGCGGTTGGCGGCGTTGCCGTGGTGGGCTGGTACTACTACAAGAAAAAGCGCCCCGAAGACCCCCCGGCCCGCGCCGACCGCAGCGTGAACCTGGATGTGGGGGAAACCATTCTCATCAGCGAATGGGGTTCCGACGGTACCACCCAAGTGAAGTACCGAGGCGCAAGCTGGACCGCGATTCATCGCCCCGGCGTAACGCCTGCCCCCGGAATGCACAAAGTTGTCGAACTTGTAGGCAACCGCCTGCTGGTAGAACTTTTGTAACCCCCTTTTTCAGCAAACTCTCCCGAAAGGCTTGATATGGACGGCATTTACATCGCATACGCCATCGCCATAGTGGTCGTTGTCGTCGTGATCCGCAGCTTCAAACAGGTTCCCCAGCAAAACGCTTGGGTTGTCGAGAGGCTTGGCAAGTACCACGGCACGCTGGGTCCGGGTTTGAAGGTCATCATCCCTTTCTTCGACAAGGTCGCCTACAAGCACAGCCTCAAGGAAATCCCGCTCGACGTGCCCAGCCAGGTCTGCATCACACGCGACAACACGCAGCTGCAGGTGGACGGCATCCTGTACTTCCAGGTGACCGACCCCATGCGCGCCAGCTACGGTTCGAGCAACTACATCATGGCCGTCACGCAGCTCGCACAGACCTCGCTGCGCTCGGTGATCGGCAAGCTGGAGCTGGACAAGACTTTTGAAGAGCGCGACATCATCAACGCCCAGGTGGTGCAGGCCATCGACGAGGCGGCGCTGAACTGGGGCGTGAAGGTGTTGCGCTACGAGATCAAGGACCTGACGCCCCCGAAGGAGATCCTGCACGCCATGCAGGCCCAGATCACCGCCGAGCGCGAAAAGCGCGCGCTCATCGCGGCGTCCGAAGGCCGTCGCCAGGAGCAGATCAACATCGCCACCGGTGAGCGCGAGGCGTTCATCGCCCGCTCCGAGGGCGAAAAGCAGGCCGTCATCAACAACGCCATCGGCGAAGCCGAGTCGATCCGCGCCGTGGCCCTGGCCACCGCCGAAGCGATCGAACGCGTGGCCACGGCCATCCGCCAGCCCGGCGGGGAGCAGGCCGTGCAGCTCAAGGTGGCCGAAAAGGCTGTGGACGCCTACAGCCGCGTGGCCACCGACGCCACCACCACCCTGATCGTGCCGAGCAACATGACCGAAGTGTCGGCGCTGATCGGCTCGGCCATGAAGATGGTGCAGACCTCGCAGAAGGCGCCGTAGACAACGAAGTCGCCGCAGTCGCCGCGAGAGCTACGCTCTCTTTTTTGACCTCTCAGCCGCACAAAGCCGAATCGAGCGATTCCTATGGCTATAATCGAGGGCTTCGGAGAGGTGGATGAGCGGTTTAAGTCGCACGCCTGGAAAGCGTGTGTGGGCTAATCCCCACCGCGGGTTCGAATCCCGCCCTCTCCGCCACAATTGACTGCGCTGATGATCTGATCGTTGATCTTTTCAACCCCCGCAAAACCCGCGCTTTCCTGAGGCGCGGGTTTTTTGCTTTTCAGTCTCTGCCCCTGTCTGCAACCAGTTGCAACATCCGATCTTCAGCGGCTGGGATTCGCACTTGTCTTACAGACACCTCCAGGGGCATTTGCTGAAATCGCTGCACGCAGCCATTGAGGCTGGCCGGGCAGTCATTGAGACGCCCGCACCCCTTTCAAAGGACCTCAGCATGAACCGCCACCCCTTTTCCTCTGGAGCACGCGCTTTGATGACGTTTGCCGGCACTGTGGTTCTGGCGGTGCTGGCGTCCGTGGCGCTTGCCAGCCCCGACGTAGCCGTCCCTGCCGTGGATGCGCTCACCGCTTTGCCGCCGGGGCTCGACGAGTTGCTCCCCACCTCGTTTTTTGAGTGACGCGCGCCTGCTTGGGCCCTGTGGGCGTCAGGACGCGCCTGAACGAGGACTGGAAAAAATCATAGCATCGGAGTACCATTCGGCGCGGCACACCGGACTTTCCGGTGCATTCATGAATGGAGGACGATCGTGATGGCACGCATTCGCATCTCTGCACCGGCATTTCAAACCTGCTCGCATCGCCTAGGCCGACTTTTTGCGGCGGCGTCGTTGGTGACGGCTCTTGTCGGCTGTTCCAGTTCGCGGGACATGGCGCTGGAGGAATTCACCCGCTGGCACGACACGGCACGCGCGCAAGCGCAGGCGGGGCTGCTGGCGTGGAGCGAGCTGTACAAGCAAAGCTTTGACCGACTGGCAGCCCTGCCCCCCTCCATTCAGCAAGACACCCGCCTGGAAAACACCGTACTGCTGCTTTCCACGGCACGCAAATACGAAGCCCAAGAGATTAACGCGCAGCAGTTCGCCATGGAGCGCGAGCACATCGAAGCCCAGTTGCAAGCGCGTCTGCGCTGACTGACACGCGCACCCGTCGCGGCGGGCGGGTCGCCGCCTTGGGACTACGCCGAAAAAATCAGCCGATCACCGGGCGGGAACACTTTGCTCGACCACGGCGATCCGGCGGCGCAATGCAGCCGCAGCCGATGCGTCACCGGCTGCGTCGGCCCTCTGGGCCTGCACCCCCAGCCAAGCCATCAACGGCCGGCGCCAACCCTGGGCAGACGCTGTCTCCACCGCCTGGGCGATGGCCGGCGGGGTGATGCGCCCCGTTTTCAAAAGCACACCGGCGGCCACCAGTTGCGACAGAGGGTCGGCCACAGAGGTTACCGACGCGGCGTCGCCTGCGGCTGCCACCTTGCGCTGGGCCTCCGGCAGCAGCGCGATCTGCGCTGGCTGCACACGCCCCGCCAGATAGTCGGCGTAGGCCTGCTCGGCGGGCGCTGCGTCTGTGCGCAGGCGCTCGAACTCGCTGCAGGGCTGCACATCGAGGCTGGCAACGTGCGCGGCACAACGCAGCAATTCCAGCCGCGCCAGCAGGTCGAGGCGGCCGGTGCGGGCCACTTCGGCGCGCGCGAGCTCCCACTCCAGCGCTTGCACGCGGTTGTTGCCAGACAAATACGCCTCCACGGCTTTCTGCGATGAGGCATGTGCATTCATCTGCCAGTCGGGCACGGCGGGCTTGCTGGAACATGCCGCCAGGCCCATCGCCAGAACCAGGGACAGCACTTTGCCCAGCACCTGCGCCCGCGCCCGCGCCCGCGCCGACAAGCAAGAGAACCGGTGGGCAGCAACATCAAGTGGTTTCATGGCAGCTTGATCTCCGTGTCACGCGCAAAGGGCCACTTGCGGTTGATTTCGTTGACCAGGCTTTCCACCTTGCGCAGATTGCTCTCCACCTCGGCGCGCAGTGCGCCCAGGTCGGTGGTGGCTTCGCGGGCGTTGGCGCCGATGGCCTGGGCTTCCACCAGCACCGCGTCCACCTTCTGCAGGCTGCTGCGTGTGTCCGCCAGCAGGGCGTTGAGCTGGGCCACGGTGGCGCGCACCTCGGGCACCAGGGCGTCCTTGTTGCCGGCATCGCCGCCAAACACCTGCCGGTCCGCCTTGGCCGCCATGCCGTCCAGGCGCGCCAGCAGGGCGTTGGTGCGGTCCAGCGTCGCCACGATCTTGCGCGCATCGGCCTCACTACCCATGAGCACGCCCAGCACGCCGCCGGGGCCATTCAGGCGCTCGGTCAACACTCGCAGGTTGGCAATGCTGCTGCCCAGCGCGGCGTCTTGCGCGGTGATGGCGTTGAGGTTGGTCAGCAGTTCGCGCGCCGATGCCATGAGCTGCGGAATCTCTGCGGTGGCATCGCCGCGCAGCACGGGGCGCACGGCGCCGTCTTCCAGCGGCGCATCTGCCAGCATGCCGGTATAGGCGCGGATGTTGGTGCCCCCCACGATGCCGCGCACCAGGGTGAAGACGCTCGACTGGCGCAGCCAGTGCGCGTCCTTGCGGGGCACGTCGACAATGATGCGGGCGTTGCCCTCGTTCGCCAGCTCAATGCGGCGCACGCGCCCGATGGGAAAGCCCGAGAACGTCATGTCCATTCCCACCACCACGCCTTCGGAATCGTCGGCCGTGAGGATGAGCGTCTGCGTGGGCTCGAACGCGCCGCGCGCATACAGCAGATACAGCCCCGAGCCCGCGATGAGCAGCAGCGTGAACAGCAGCAGCGCCGCAGCCTTCAGTTCGAGGTTGGCCACGGGGCGCAGGATCTCGGCGGGCGGCAGGTCGGATTCGGGGCGGGCCGCTGGGGGTTGGCCGGGTTCGGGGCGACCGGAGGAAGAATGCTTGTCGGTCATGGAACGGGGTGCATGGACATCGTGGGGTTTGCGTCAGCCTGCGGGCCGGTCTCAGTAATAGTTGCCCATGAGGGAGGCCACCTCGATGAGCAGCAGCACGGCAAACATGCGCGCAAGCCCGCCCAGCTCTGAATCAGGCTGGGCACGCTCGCCCGCATCGTGCAGGCCGGCAGCCATGGGAATCAGCGCCACGGCAAGGCTGAAGAACACTGTCTTCAGCACAAAGACCAGGGTGACGCTGGGCGAAAACACCTGCCCGAACATGCGCGTATAGCTGGGCAGGCCTGCCAGGTTGAACCCATACACGCCCAGATAGGCCAGCACCAGCGCCACCACGCAGCTGAGCGCGGCCAGCGTGATGCTGGCGAACACACCGGCGATCACGCGTGGCAGCAGCTCCACCCGCACGGGGTCTGCCCCGTGGCGGCGCAGCACGTCGAATCGGCCCGAGCGCCGCAGCCGCGCCATCTGCGTTCCGTTGGGAATGGTGCAGCGCATGGCGACGAACAGCGCGGCGGTCAGGGGAATCAGCTCCAGCACCAGCACCCGGATCACCATCTCGAGCGCATAGCTCGACAGTCCATAGCTAAGCGCCGTAACGACCACGATGCGCGTGAGCACCAGGCTGATGAGCGCCGCCAGCACGGTGAAGCCGAGCAGCACGGGAGCGGTATCGAGATAGACATGGCGCGCCAGGGCCTTGCGCGTGCCCGTGCCATAGCTGGACGGCGACAGCACCAGCACCAGCACCACGGCCCCGAGGTACAGGATGCGCCACCACGCCACGGCCCAGCGCCGCGCGGTGCTCAGCACACGTTCTGGCAGGGAGAGACCGGGCAGGCGCGAGATCATGGGCGGATCATAGCGGCGGGCGCGCAGGCGGTGCAGGCAACAACTGTGAGAAAAATTTCCAATGTTTTTTGCCCTTACCGCTTATCCATAAACACTTTATAGCTATCAAACTTGATAACCAAGGCTGCGAGGCGCAACCCGTGCTCGCCTGGGTCTGCCGATGGCGCGCGGGCCATCACACATGCCGCTTGCCCGGGCCGGAGCCCGAGGGCGCCGCCGGGTGCGGCTGGGCGTCGGCACGGGCATGCAGCGCCTCGATGATGTGGCACTGCGCGTCCGAGCCATCGCAGCGGTCGCGCAACGCCTGCAGGTCGGCCTCCAGCGCCTGCAGCTCTGCGCGGCGGGCGCGCACATGCTGCAGGTGTTCGTCCAGCGTGTCGCGGGCGGCGTCGCAGTCTTGCTTGCGGTTCCAGTCCAGCGCCAGCAGCGTGCGCACTTCATGCAGCGACATGTCCATGGCGCGGCACAGGCGGATGAAGCGCAGCTGGTGCACATCGGCCGCGCTGTAAAGCCGGTAGCTATTGCCCTCGCGCGCACCGGGGGCCAGCAGGCCTTCCTTCTCGTAGTAGCGGATGTTGGCAGCCGTCACGCCGGACTGTTGCGCAGCCTCGCCGATCCGGAACTGCGGTGCGTGCTTCTCCATGGGCTTGACCTTCAAGTGACTTCAAGGTTTCCAATCATGCCATCGCTTGAATGCAGACACCCTTGCCAGGAGTACCCCACCGCCATGTCCGCCCGCTGCCAACACAACCACACACACCCTCAACCACACCATCACGGCCACGGTCATGCCACCGCCAACCCCGACCCACGTTACCGGCGCATTCTGTGGATTGCGCTGTTTGTGAACGCGGCCATGTTCTTGATCGAGATCGGCGCGGGGGCCAGCGCGGGCTCTGCGGCGTTGCTGGCAGATTCCATCGATTTTCTGGGCGACGCGGCCAACTATGGCCTTTCGCTGTGGGTGCTGGGCATGGCGCTGGCCTGGCGCGCTCGCGCGGCGTGGGTCAAGGGCGCCAGCATGCTTGCGTTTGGCGCGTTCGTGGTGGGCCGCGTGGCCTGGGGTGCGTGGCAGGGCCAGGCGCCCGAACCCTACACCATGGGGGCCGTGGGCCTGCTGGCCCTGGCCGCCAACCTGGGCGTGGCCGCCCTGCTCTACGCCTGGCGCGAAGGAGACGCCAATATGCGCGGCGTGTGGCTGTGCACGCGCAACGACGTGCTGGGCAACCTGGCCATCATGGGCGCGGCACTGGGCGTGCTGGGCACGGGCACCGTCTGGCCCGATCTGGTGGTCGCCGCCATCATGGCGGGCCTTGCCATCAGCGGCGGCTGGAGCGTGGTCCAGGACGCCCGGCGCGAACTGGCGGGCGAGCGCGCAGCATCCAAGCCCCACGCCCACTGAGCCATGCGCACGACACCCCCACGCGCTGCCCAAGCAACACTGCACAAAGCCGCCTTCGATTTCTTGCTGCAGCAATTTGCGCTGTACGCCGACGACCCGCCAGATCAGCGCTGGCAGTGGCTGGAAGCGGCCCATGTGATGGGCCAGACATCGCTGCCGCTGCACTGGCGGTCACACGTTGCCATGTTGCGCTATGCGATCACCCTCCGAGACGGCCGCGAGGCGCTGGGCCAAATCCTGCGGCTGGCATTGGTCCCGCTCGGCCATGCGCTGCAGAGGCTACCGTTGGGCAACACCGGCCGGTCCCATGTCAGCGCATTCCGTCCCATGCTGCCGGAGCCCGGAATCGGCGCGCTGATCCGCATGGCGCTCAGCCACGTCGCGCTGAACACGCCGGGGTAGCCCGGTGCACAACACCCGCTCTTGGCCTGCTCGGCACGTTCAGCCCTTGCTGCGCCCCGCGCGGCCGGGCCGCAAGGGCGCGCGTGCCGGCCGGGCGGACGACTGCTCCAGCCACAGCAGGTTGTCCATTTGCGCGACGAAGGCCTGCAGGTATTCGGGCGACAGGTTGCGCATGAGCGCAAGCGAGCGCAGCAGAAGGCGGTGCGGGTTCAGGGGGCCGGCGTTTTCCGGTCCGCGCTGGAGGGCCTGGGCCACCTTCTGATCGGCAGAAATCTTGGCCCATACCGCGCCAAAGCGCCTCACGCTGGCCATGTCGGGCGCACCGCAGGCGTGGTGGGCCCACGCGCCGTCATCCTCGTGCTCTGAAGGCATGGGCGTGCGGTTTTGCAGCTCGCAGTTCAGGCGCGCCAGGGGCGATGCTTCAGCCGCCGCCTGCAACGCCAGGGGTGGCTGCGTCGCACGCGTGCGCACCTGCTGCGCGCAATCGAGCAAACCCGCGTGCAGCCGCGCCTGCAGCAGGCGCTGCACGGCCGGGGGCTGTGCGGGCAGGCGGGCGGCCAGTGCCTGAAGGTAGCTGAACCGCACCGGGTCCAGGCGCTCGGCACCTTCGGCCCGCAGCGCGTCCAGGCTGGGTTCACCCACGGCTGTTTCCCGCGCCACTGGCATTTATTCCGTCGCCATGCACCTTGCCCGGGCCAGCCGCTGGTTTGGCGGCCCGTGGCACCGGCGCCATCTCGACACGCCGGTTCTGCGCGCGACCGCTTTCGTCGGCGTTGTCGGCCACGGGCTGCTCGGCGCCAAACGCTGCGGCAAACACCTGGGCCGACGGCAGCCCAGCCTCAATCAGCGCGCGTGTCACGGTCAGCGCTCGCTGGGCCGACAACTCCAGGTTGTCTGCAAACCGCTGGTGGCGGCCCTGCAGCACGGTGGTGTTGTCGGTGAACCCGCTCACCATCAGCATCTCGTCGCGCTCGCGCAGGTACACATGCAGAGGCTGCACCAGGGTCTGCAGCAGTTGCTGCCCTTCTGTGCGCAGGTCGGCCGACCCCGCTGCGAACAGCACGCTGCCGCTGATGCCGATGCGCCCTTCCACCACCGTGACCCTGCCGCTGGCCAGCGGCCCGGCCAGCGCCTGCTCCAGCGCCATGCGGCGCTTCTCCTCCTGTTGGCGCTTCTCCACCTCTTGCTTGAGGCTGGCCACCAGGTCGATCTGCACCACCAGCACGCCCACCAAAATCAGCACAAACGCCCCCAGCAGGCCCGCCATCAGGTCGCCGAAGACGGCCCACACCGGCGCCGTCTGCTCGGTGCTGTCGTCCAGCGTGTCGTCCAGTCCCGTCACGCGGCCACCTCCACGGGCGCGGCGGCGATCTGGCCCTTGAGCCGGCGCAGGTCTTCCACGATGCCGTGCTGCGCGCTGATGCTCAGGTCGATCACCTCGCGGGCCTGAGCGACGTAGTAGGCCAGTTGCTCGTCGCTTCGGCTGAGCGACTGGCCGATGGCGCCTTCAATGCGCTGCAGGGTTTCCAGCAGCTTGTCGCTGCTGGCGGCGAACAGCCCCACGCCATGGCCGAAGGACTCGCCCAGGCTTGCGAGTTCCACCGCGCTGGCCGACACGTGGGCCGAGACCTCGTCCGCCCTGTCGGCCTGCGCGCCCAGGGCCTGCGCGAACTGCGCGCCAGCCGCCTCCAGCACGCCCCCGGCCGATCCCACCAGCGACTCGATGGCGGCGCGCTGCTGGGCCGCCGCCTCGTTCACGGTCTGCAGTAGCGCACCCAGCTGCGCCATCAGGGCCGTGCGTTCGGCCAGAGCGGCGTTGTCGCGCTCGCTGAAATTCGCCATCTCCCCGCGCAGCTGGGTGATGACGCCGGCGGCGGCCTGGGGCACGTCGGACGCGGTCTGCAGCAGGCGCGTGAGCGGCGCCTCCAGCGCGGTGCCCAGCGTGGCCAGATGCCCGGCCACGGCGCCTTGCAACTGGTCCAGGCGCTCCACGGCCGCCTGGCCGCGCGCGGCTTCCGCGTCACGCAGCGCGGCAAGCTCGGCCTGCACCACGCCCGCCAGGGCCTGCATGCGCTGCTCCTGCGCGCCAGCCCAGCGTGCCTCGGCCTCGATGCGGGCTGCCAGCAGCGCATCGGACTGCTCCATCAAGCGTGACGCACCCGCCACAGCCTGCTGCACCTGTTGCGTCAGCTGCGTGCTGAACTGCGCGGCCGCCGCCTCCAGCGCCTCGCCCACACCCTGCTGTTGCCGGGCCGTGTGCTCTGCGGCGCGCTGCCACTGCTGCGCCAGCTGCGCCGCCATGCCTTCCATCGACTGGCCCAGGCGCGCGATGCGCTCTTCGTTCGCGGCCGCTTCGGCGGTGCGCTGGTGTTCAGCGCTTTGCTGCAGCGCCTCCAGCACCAGAGTGCTGCGTTGCTCCAGCGCTTGGGACGCTGCATGCAGCGACTGCGCAAGCTGCGTCGCGGCGCCTTCCATCGCCCGGCCGGTGTCGCGCTGCTGCTGCGCCGCTTCGTCGCCCGCCTGCTTCCACTGCGCCGCCAAGGTGCTGGCCAAGTGGTCGAGGGACTGGTTCCACAGGGCCAGGCGCTCCTGGTCGGCCCGCGCCTGGGCAGCCTGCACCTGGGCCGCGCTGTCCTGCCAGCCCGACAGCAGCGTTGTGGTGCGCTGCTGCACCGCGCCGGTGATGGCTTGCAAAGTGTCTTCCAGCTGCGCCGCCTGCCGCCCTTGCACTTGCGACTGCTGCTCCAGGGCATCGGTCCAGGTGCGGGCCACTTCACGCGCTGTGCCCTGCCATTGGGCCGTGAGCGCCTGCATCTGCCCGTCCATCGCTTCCCGCAGGTGCTGGTGCGATTGCGTGGCCTCTTGCGCCAGCGCGGCCATGGCCTGTTCGACCACCGGGCGCAGCGTGTCTCCCGCCATGCGGGCGCTGGCGCCCAGGCTCTCATGCAAAGACGCCCCCACCCTGTCGGCCAGTTCGGCGTAGGCTGCGGCCGCTTCGCGGTGGAAGCGCTGCTGTTCGTCCTGCAACTGGCTGCCCAGCTGCGCGTGGCGGCGCTCCAGCCCATCCACCAGCTCCTGCAGCCGCTCTGCCACGCGCGGCATGGCCTGGGCCTGGGCCTGCAGCGCGTCAAACATCTGCTCACGCCGCTGCACGGCCGAGAAGGGTCGCAGGGCCGCTGCGGTGCACGCGTCCAGCCCGCGCTGGGCCACCAGCCGCTCGCGCCGGCACAGCGCCAGCATCAGTCCCAGCATGGCCGATGCCGCCACCCCTGCCACCGACGTGCCGAACGACAGGCCCAGCCCCCGGATCGGCGCGGCAAGCGCGGCGCGGATGGATTCCAGGCTGGCCGAGGCCTCCAGCGCAAACACGGCGCCCTTGAAGGTGACCACCATGCCGAGGAAGGTGCCCAGCATGCCCAGCATGACCAGCAACCCCACCAGGTAGGGCGCGAGCGCAGGCCCGGGCAGGGCCACGCGTTCGCCCTCGATGCGCTGGCGCACGGAGAGGCGCAGTGAAGGATGCAGGCCGGCCAGCCAGGCGGATAGATCCGTCAGCGGCTGCGCCTGCTGCTGCTGCTGCTGCGGCTGCGGCTGCGGCTGCACCAACGGGCCCAGCGCGGCCGACAACGTTGCGGTGGCCGAACGAAACCGCATCAGCTCCCACACCCCCAGCAGGTACACGACGGCGATGGCCACCGTCATGGACAGCGCCAGCGGGCTGGACCCGACGAAGCCCCACGCCACCCAGCCCACCACGGCCAGCCCTGCGGCGGCCATGGCCGCCATCACACTCTTGCTCATTCGTTCGTTCCTGTCATCGTCATGGTCCCGGTCTTCGCGGATTTCGCGCTGGTGCGCATGGGCTCGCGCCGATCGGGCGGGTTCAGTGCGCGCGCGTGGTGCCGCGCCGCGTCCAGCAGCCCCACCAGGGGTTGCAGGCGCGCCTGCAGTTCGCTGGCCTGCAAGGCGCGCATGTCTTGTTCAAAGCTGTGCAGCCAGCCGCCGGGCTCAGCCCAGCGGTGCGGCTCGTCGTCGCGGCCCGCCTCGGCGATCCGCTGCCCATGCGCCGTGCGCAGTTGCGCCATCCGCCGCTCCAGGTGCACGGTCAGCGAAGCCCACAGCCGCTGCTCGCGCGCACCCAGCATGTGCTCCATGACCGCGTCGAGCGCGGCCAGGCGTCGCAGCGCCTCGGGCCCTGCTGACAGCACCTGCCGCATCTGCGCCCGCAGGCCCGCCACGCGGCTTTCCACCTGCTTTTGCACGGCGATATAACGCGCTGCATACACGGCAAAGTCAGCGGCCAATTCGGGATCGGGCGGGGCCACGGGCGTGTTGTCGGCGCGCTCGCGCACAGGCCTTGCACTCGCAGGCCCGGCCGAGGCCAGGGCGGCCAGCTCACTGCGCGCTGCGTCCAGGCGGGCCTGCAGTGCGGGCACATCCACGGCCCCTGAACGCGGCCCAGGAGCCGCGCCCGCCGACTCCAGGGCGTGCAGCGCGCGGCTGAGCTGAACGGCATCCACCGTGCTGAGCCATGGGCTCATCTGCTCGGCCAGATCCTGCGCGGGTTGCGCCGCATCAGAGGGCGCGGGGCTCCATTGCTGAAGCAGGAGCACGAGTCTGGAACGGTGAAGCTGGTGGTGCTGGTACATCGGTCACGCAATGCCCGCAGCAGGCTGCGAGCCGCCGCACCGGGGAAGCGCACCTCCCCAATCGGCAAAAAACCGACTATTTTCGCAGGATCGCGAGCGGCCTCCCCCGGGCGCGTGCCGGGCAGAGGTATCGAATGGAAACACGCGTGAAAGCAGAAGGCCGCTGCCCCACTCAGAGCAGTGCGGTGCCGTGCGGATGGAACTTCGCACACCTGCGCCGTATCATTGCCGGATGCGACGCGCGCTCTCAATGCTGATGGTGGTGATGCTGGTCCTGCGCGGACTGGTGGGCACTGCCATGGCGGCAGGCATGGTGCCTGCGTTGCTGCCCGGCGCGGGGCTGCACGGCCAACCCGCCACCAGCAACTCTCACGCGGCGCACGGCCCAGGCCCGCAGGCCCAGGCTTCTGATGCCTATGCGCCAGGGGCCCACGCGCCGTCCTTTCACGCAGCGCCTGCTGCTGCGTCGCCACAGCCCGCCGATATTCACCAGCACCATGCCGTTGCCGCCCAGGGCGACCACGCCACCTGCAGCGGCGCGCCCGCCACCGGTTGCGCGTCGCCCGAGCAGCATGCCGGCACCTGCTCGGCCTGCGAGATCTGCCATGCCGCGATGCTGGACACGCCGGCCGCCCACACACCTGCTTTGCTGCCGCCCGGCCCTCTGCGCGCCGTGATTGCGGCGCCTTTCGACAGCGCCCCGGCGGCACTGGCCATCAAACCCCCCATCGCCTGATCTCCGACGCCCGAAGTGCGTCTGCGCACCGGCGCGCCCCGTTTGCGGGCGCTTCGGCCGCAGTGCATTGCCTGTTGTTTTCGTCGTCTGGAGATCGCCATGCGCGTCCGTCTTTTCGTATTCCCGGGGTCGTTCCCCGCCCCCACCCCCGCCCTCGCCCTCGTTGCACCGGCGGGTCTGGCTCTGGCATTGCCCCTTCTGCTGGCCGCATCCCCCGCCCTCGCAGATGCGGCGGACCCTGCCGCACCCACCGCGCCGCTGCGGCACGTTGCGCCACCGTCACCTCCTGCACCGGCTGCGGGTTCCGTCCCATCCGTCCCATCTGCCGACCTGGCCCAGCTGCCATCGGAGCAGGCCTGGCGCGATGCGCACCGCGCGGTGGCCGAGTTTCCGCGCGGCCACGCAGACATCGTGGCCTGGGAGAACCGTCAGGCGGCGATGTCTGCCCCCGGCGCAGCGCCGTCATCGCCCCCTGCCGGCCACCAGCACGGCGCCGGCCCCGGGGCACACCCCGCCAACGGCGCGCACGGGCAGCCCGCACAGCGGCACGGCCGCCACGAAGGCGAGCACCCAGGGAGCAAGCCATGAAGCGCCACCTGCAACGGGGCGCGATGGCCGCTGCCGCCCTGGCGCTGGCCGGCTGCGCCAGCGTTTCGCCCGACGGCTTGCGTGGCGAGGTGTCTGCACTCGCCCAGAGCCGTACGGGGATCACCGACGGCGCCCTGCCCTCCGCTGACCCCGCTGCACGCGCCGCCGCTCAGCCCGCGGTGAAGGCGTGGCTGGCGCAGCCGCTCACGCAGGACGCCGCTGTGCGCATCGCGCTGCTGAACAACCCGGGGCTGCGCGCCCGCCTGGCCGCGCTGGGCGTGGCCGATGCCGAGCGGGTGCAGGCCACCACGCTGCCCAACCCGCACCTCAGCCTGGGGCGCTTTGCCAACGGGCATGAGCGCGAGATCGAGCGCACCCTGGCCTTTGGCCTGCTGGACCTCATCACCCTGCCCTGGCGCATGGAGCGCCATGCCGAGCGCCTGCAGATCGCCACGCTGCAGACCGCGCAGGACGTGGTGCTGCTGGCCGCCGACACGCGCCGCGCCTGGCTGCGCGCCGTGGCCGCCGAGCAGGTGGCGGGCGCGCACGCCCGCATGGTCGAAGCGGCCGAGGCCGGCGCCGAGCTGGCCCGGCGCATGGTGCAGGTGGGCAACTGGAGCCGTCTGCAGCAGGCCCGCGAGCAGGCCACCCTGCAGCAGGCGCGCAGCCAGCACGCCCGGGCCCAGCTGGCGGCCGCCACCGCACGCGAAGAGCTCAACCGCCGCATGGGGCTATGGGGCGTGCAGACGCAATACACGCTGGCCCGCCAGCTGCCGCCGCTGCCCGCCAGTGCCTTGCCCGCAGACGGCATCGAAGCCACCGCGCTGCGCGAGCGGCTGGACGTGCAGGTGGCCCGCCGCCAGCTCGACACGCAGGCGGCACGCCAGGGCTGGAGCCGTACCGGTGCCGTGTTTGGCGACATCGGCATCGCCTACAGCCGCAACACGGCCACCGAGCGCGATGGCGGCCACCGCGAGATCACCCGCGGCTGGGAGCTGGAGCTGCCCCTGCCCCTGTTCGACTGGGGCGGCGCGGCCCGCACGCGCGCCCAGGCCGAGGTGGAGCAAAGCGCCGCCCAGCTGCAGGACACCGCCGTGCGCGCCCGCAGCGAGGTGCGCGCCGCCTGGCTCACCTACCGCACCGCGCTCGACCTGGCGCGCCAGCAGCACAGCGAGGTGGTGCCGCTGCGCCAGTTCGTCGCCCAGGAGACCACGCTGCGCTACAACGGCATGCTGGCCAGTGTGTGGGAGCTGTTGGCCGAGGCCCGCTCCAGCACCCAGGCCGTGGCCAGCGCCATCGAGGCGCAGCGCGACTTCTGGCTGGCCGAGACCGACCTGCAGCTGGCCCTCACGGGCACATCGCCGGGCGCCCTGCAAGGGCTCAGCGCCGATGCACCTGCCACCTCCACCCCACAAGGCCACTGAACATGAACCGCCGCAATTTCTTCTCCGGCGCGGCCACCGCCGTGGCCGCCGCATCCGTCAGCAAGGTGGCCCTGGCCGCCCTGCCCGAGCCCGCCATGCAGACCAGCGCCGACACCGCCGCGCCGCTGCACCCGCCCACAGGCCGCCCTTACCAGCCCGTGGTCACGCTGAACGGCTGGACAGCGCCCTGGCGCATGAATGCAGGTGTCAAGGAGTTCCACCTGGTGGCCGAGCCCGTGGTGCGCGAGGTGGCGCCCGGCTTCGTGGTCAACATGTGGGGCTACAACGGCCAGAGCCCCGGCCCCACCATCGAGGTGGTCGAGGGCGACCGCGTGCGCATCTTCGTCACCAACCGGCTGCCCGAGCACACCACCATCCACTGGCACGGCCAGCGCCTGCCCAACGGCATGGATGGCGTGGGCGGGCTCAATCAACCCGCCATACCACCCGGCAAGACCTTTGTGTACGAGTTCATGGCGCGCCGCCCCGGCACCTTCATGTACCACCCGCATGCCGACGAGATGGTGCAGATGGCCATGGGCATGATGGGCTTGTGGATCACCCACCCCCAAGGCAGCCACCCGCACATTGCCAAGGTGCAGCGCGACTACGCCTTCCTGCTCAATGCCTTTGATGTGGAGCCCGGCAGCATGACCCCCAAGGTCAACACCATGCTGGACCACAACATCTGGTGCTGGAACAGCCGGGTCTACCCCGCCATCAGCCCGCTGGTGGCGCGCCAGGGCGACCGGGTGCGCATCCGCGTGGGCAACCTCACCATGACCAACCACCCCATCCACCTCCACGGCCACGAGTTCGAGGTGACCGGCACCGACGGCGGCCCCGTGCCCAAAAGCGCGCGCTGGCCCGAGGTGACCACCGACGTGGCCGTGGGCCAGATGCGGCAGGTGGAGCTGATCGCCGACGAACCCGGGGACTGGGCCTTTCACTGCCACAAGAGCCACCACACCATGGGCGCCATGGGGCACGACGTGCCCACCATGATCGGGGTGGACCACCGCGGCCTGGTGGGCAAGATCCAGAAGATCGTGCCCGACTACATGGTGATGGGCGAGCGCGGCATGGCCGACATGGGCGCGATGGAGATGCCCCTGCCCGACAACACCTTCCCCATGATGACCGGCACCGGCCCCTACGGCCCGGTGGAGATGGGCGGCATGTTCACCACCTTCAAGGTGCGCCCCGGCCTGGCGGCACAGGACTACCGCGACCCCGGGGACTACCGGCAACCGCCGGGCACGCAGGCCTACGAATGGCAGGGCGCGCCTGCCAGCACCCCGCGCCCCGCGCGCACCGCCACCCCGGGCAACGCCCCGCGCGCAGCCAGCGCCCGCAAGCCCGCCGCCGGCGGCCACGCCCACTGACACGTTGAGAAAACCCACACCATGAATACTATTAAATTTATAGCTATCTTTTCTTTACTGGTAAGCGCTGAGGCCATTTTTGGCCATGAAAACTCACCCCACACCCCGCGCAGCACGCCGGTGGTGAAGGAACAAAAACCCTGGGGCATTGCCGGGGACGCCAAGGCCGCAGCGCGCACCATCATGCTGCGCATGACGGACGACATGCGCTTCACGCCCCGGCACATCGAAGTGCGCGAAGGCGAGACCGTGCGCCTGCGCGCGGAGAACAAGGGCGAGGTGATGCACGAGATCGTGATCGGCACCCGAGCGGAGCTGGACGCGCACGCCGCACTGATGAAGAAGCACCCCGGCATGGAGCATGACGAGCCGTACATGGCGCATGTGGCTCCGGGCAAGCGGGGCGACATCGTGTGGCAGTTCAACCGGCCCGGCCAGTTCGACTTTGCCTGCCTCATCCCCGGCCACTACGAGGCCGGCATGACCGGCACGATCACCGTGCTGCCGCGCAAGCCATGACCCACAACAACCGAATCCCAACCTCTTGAGACCTGCCATGACGACATCCTCTTCATCCCCCGCATCCCCCGCATCCCGCGCTTCGCTTGCACGGCCCGCCCGCCGCCAGTGGCTCGCGGCCGCCCTGCCCCTGGCGGGCGCAGCCGCAGCCATCGTCCTGCTGCCCACCACTGCGCGCGCCGCACCGCCTGCCTCTGCACCCACGCCGCTGGAGGTCTGGAAAGACCCGAACTGCGGCTGCTGCCAGGACTGGGTGGACCACATGCAGGCCAACGGCTTTGCCGTGAAGGTGCATGACACGGGCAACAACGCGGTGCGCGCCCGCCTGGGCCTGCCGCAAAAGCTGGGCTCGTGCCACACCGCCCTGGTGGGCGGCTACCTGGTCGAAGGCCATGTGCCTGCCAGCGACGTGCGCAAGCTGCTGCAGCAAAAGCCCAAGGCGCTGGGCCTGACCGTGCCCGGCATGCCCGTGGGCTCGCCCGGCATGGACGGCCCTGCCTATGGCGACCGGCGCGACCCCTATGACGTGCTGCTGGTGGCGCATGACGGCAGCACCCGTGTGTTCAACAGCTACCACAAGAAGGCATCGACATGAAGACAAAACATCTCCTTTTCGCCGTGCTGGCTGCGGGCCTCAGCATGCCGTTCGCGGGCCTGGCACTGGCCCAGGCCCCTGCGGCCACAGCCCCCATCACCCCCGCCGCCGCCGCGCCCAGCCCCGACGGCCAGACCGCGTCGGCAGCGCCCCAGGCTGTCGACTGGAGCGAAGGCGAAATCACGCGGTGGGACCCTCGCACGCTGCGGCTCACGATCAGGCATGGCGAGATCAGGAACCTCGACATGCCGCCCATGACCATGGTGTTTCGCGTGGCGGATGCCAGCCTCGTGGGCGACCTGCAGCCCGGCGACAAGGTGCGCTTCCGCGCCGAGCAGGCCAGCGGCGCCTACCACGTCAGGCAGATAGAAAAGGCCCGCTGAAGGCCGCAGGCTGCCGCACCGTGCGGGGCGAGAAACACCCCAGTGGCCGGGCACCATAATCCACGGCCATGAGTTCTCAGCACCCACGGACCGGCGACGCCGGCAGCATCACCCGCGTGGCCGGCATCGAGGTCGGCCATTTCACCGAAACCCGCCGCCCCACGGGCTGCACCGTCATCATCGCCCGCGAGGGCGCCGTGGCGGGGGTGGACGTGCGCGGCGCCGCCCCCGGCACGCGCGAGACGGACCTGCTGCACCCCTCCAACCTGGTGAACCAGGTGCACGCCATCATGCTGGCCGGCGGCAGCGCCTGGGGGCTGGATGCCGCCACCGGCGCCGTGCGCTGGCTGGAAGAGCGCGGCATCGGATTCGACGTGGCCGTGGGCCGCCTGCCCATCGTGCCGGCCGCCGTGCTGTTCGACCTGCTGGTGGGCGACATGCGCGTGCGTCCCGATGCGGCCGCCGGCTATGCGGCGTGCGACGCCGCATCCACCGCCGACCCGGCCGAAGGCAATGTGGGCGCGGGCACGGGCGCGGCCCTGGGCAAGATCTTCGGCATCCAGCGTGCAATGAAGGGCGGCATCGGCACGGCGTCCGTCACGGTGGGCGGCGTCACCGTGGGCGCGCTGATCGCCTGCAACGCCCTGGGCGACGTGATCGACCCCGACACCGCCCGGGTGATTGCGGGCGCCCGCACCGACGACGGCCTCGCGCTGCGCGACACCCGGCGCGCCCTGCTGCGCGGCGACCCGCCCCAGCCGCTACTGGCGGGCACCAACACCACCATCGGCGTGGTCGCCACCGACGCCGTGATCACCAAGGTGCAGGCCCACCGCTTGGCCGTGGCCGCGCACGACGGCCTGGCCCGCAGCATCAACCCCGTGCACACCATGTCGGACGGCGACACCCTGTTCAGCCTGGGCACGGGCCGCGCCGGCAAGAGCCCGGGCATGATGGTGCTGGCCACCATGGCGGCCGAGGCCACGGCCATCGCCACCGCCCGGGCCGCCCTGGCCGCACGCGCCATCACCACGGCCGAAGGGCTGCACCTGCCCTGCGCGGCGGACCTGGCATAAGCGCCCGGCCCAGGCTGCGCGCAGTTTCCCTTACACGCCCCCCCTTTTCATTGCCCATGCCCCAGGCCTTTCGCAACACCCTGCTGTCCCTGCGCGATCTCATCGTGTCGGCCGGGCCCCTGGCTTTTTTGGGGGCGGGCCTGCTGGCGCTGGCCTACTGGTGGCTCAACCCGAACCCGCCCAAAACGGTGGTGCTGGCCACGGGGCCCGCCCAGAGTGCGTATGAGGAATTTGGCCGACGCTATCGGGCCGCGTTGGCGGTGGAGGGCATCGAGGTGGTGCTGCTGCCCAGCGAGGGCTCGTCCCACAACCTGGAACTGCTGCGCCAGGGCCAGGCCGACCTGGCGTTTGTGCAGGGCGGCACCGCGCAGTTGCAGCCGCGCGATGCCGAACAGCTGGTGTCGCTGGGCAGCCTGTTTGTGGAGCCGGTGTGGCTGTTCTACCGCGCCGACGCCGCACCAAAGCCCGACCCGGGCTCGCGTGCTGGCATGCCTGCGCCCAAACAGGCCCCGGCCGTGCTCGACGGCATTCCGCAGTTGCGGGGCCTGCGCGTGAATGTCGGCACCGAGGGCAGCGGCGTTCCCACGCTGATGGCGCGCCTGCTGGAGGCCAACCGCGTGAACCCGGCAGAGGTGGCGATTTCGCGGCTGGAGCAGACACCGGCCACGGTGGAATTCCTGGCGGGCCGGCTGGACGCTCTGGTGTTTGCCTCTGCGCCCGAGTCCCTCATGGTGCAGATGCTGCTGCAAACGCCGGGAGTGCAGCTGATGGATTTTGCGCAGCACGAGGCCTATGCGCGCCGCTTTCCGTTTTTGACGCCCGTCACCCTGCCGCGTGGCGTGGTGGATCTCGCTGCCGACGTTCCCGCGCAGGATGTGCGGCTGGTGGCATCCACCACCTCGCTGCTGGCGCGCGAGGGCACCCATCCGGCGCTGCTGACCCTGTTCGCCCAGCACGCACAGCCCTTGCACAGTGCGCCCGGCTGGTTCAACCGGGCGCGCGAGTTCCCCAGCACGCGCCTCAGCGAAATCCCGATAGCGAAGGAAGGGGAACGCGCCATCAACGAGCCGGTGCCGCTGCTGCAGCGCTACCTGCCGTTCTGGATCGCAAACCTTGTGGAGCGCATGTGGTTGGTGCTCGGCATCCTGCTGGCAGTGATGCTGCCGCTGTCGCGCATCGTGCCGCCGCTCTACCAGTTTCGCGTGCGCTCACGCGTGTTTCGCTGGTACGGCCGCTTGCGTGACATCGAGATCGAGCTGGAGTCTGGCAGTGTGCAGCCCGGCGAACTGCTCAAGGCCCTGGACACCCTCGAATCTCAGGCGGAAAAGGTGAGCGTGCCGCTGTCTTACGCCGACGAGCTGTATGCGCTGCGCAACCACATCCATCTGGTGCGCAAGAAGGTGCTGCGCGCCTGACGGGCACACACTCTCAGGCGCCGCCGCTGGCCCGGGGTTGCACAAACTAGCGGTTCTTGCCCTTGGAGTTCGCAGGGGAGGAAGACAGCGGTGCCGCCTTCGACAACGGCGCCATCTTGGACGAGCCTGAGGCAGAGCGGGAACCGCTGGACCTGGGCTCTGCGGGCTTGCCGCTGCGCGAGGCTGCCGCGCCCCCTTCGTCGCCCGAACGCGCCACGGGGGGCTGCGCGGGCGGCACCAGGCGCAACGACCCCTCGCTGGCCAGCTTGTCGCGCATGCGCCGGGTCATGGACTGCGTGCTCGCGTCGGGCGCGGTGAACAGAAACAGCGTGCCGTGCGGGCTTGCCCAGGTCAGCTGGGTGCGGACCACGCGGCCATTGGTGACCAGCTCAACCCACGCGCCGATCTTGAATCCGGCATAGGGATCCGGCGCGGCCTCCGGTGCCGCCTCGGCCGGGGCAGCGTCGCCCTGGGTCGGCTCGGGGGCCTGCGGAGCTTGCTGCCCCACGTCCGACCCCACCTCCTGCGCCTGCATCGGTCCCGGGTCTTGCCCGGCCGGTGCATCCGCCACGGCTTCAGACACAGGCACAGCGTCTGCCACAGGCTCGGCGTCAGGCACCTTGGTAGACCGGGGCACCGGGGCGGGCTTCTCGAAAGCCGCCTGGTGCAGGCTCACCAACCGCTGCAGCAAGGCGCTGGTCTGGGCGGGCGGGTGGTTGATGGTCTTGAGCCCCTTGCGCAGCTTGGCCAGCAGGCTCGGGATGGAATCGTTCAGGCGTTCAGGCTCGTGCCGCGTCAGGTCCGGCTGCGCACTCCACAGCAACACGGGAACCAGCGCCAGAAAACCCCCGGGGTCCTCCTCGTTCGAGTCCGGCGCCTTCATCACCTGGGCCAGGGCCACCACGTCGGCCCAGGGCCCTGCCGCAAAATCCAGAATGTCGGCCGGCACGTTGCCCACGTCAGGCAGCTTGCGGATGTCGGCAGACACCTTTTCTGCCAGAAGCTCGCGCTGCTCGGCCTGCACCAGCGCCCGTTGCTGCGCCTCCTGGTGGGCCTTGATCTTCTGCTCCTGCGTGTCCCACGCCGACTGCAGCGCCTTCAAAACCGTGTCGAACGGGCCGGCATCCTTGATGTCGCTGGCCTTCAGATGTTCCACAGCCCCGGTCACCAGGCGCATGAAGCTGCTGAAGCCGGGCGCGGTTTCGGCGGTGAAAGCCAGGCTGCGCTGCGTGAGTTCGTCGAGCAGCCGGCGCGCCGGGTGGGCCCCGTCGGTGAAGAAGCGGCCATCGTGCTGCACCAGTTGCTTGAGCGGCGGCTCCAGGCTGGCCACGGCTTTTTGCACCGGCGGCAGCAGCCGCGTGTCCTGGGCGATGTTGAACATCATGCGGCCCACGACCTCCATGGCCAGGGCCGGAGACTGCGCCGCCCCCTCCATGGGCATGGTGGCATACAGCACCGGCGCCACAGCCGGCCCGCGCCACGCCGACAAAGGGCCCGCCAGCGACACGGGCTGGCTGGATGGGCCAGTACCCGCCAGACGACCCACCAGCCGCTCCAGCTGCGCCATGTCTTCGATGGCTTCTGCGGCCGCCGCCCCGCCGGGGAAATAGCCGGCGCCGGCGCCCCGCGGGTCCACCCAGCCCGGCTGGCCGCCCCCGGCAGGCATGCCCACCGGCACCTGCTGCAGCGGCACGGCGCCCAAGGGCAGCGGTCCACCCGGTGCGGCGCTGTAATTTCGGGGGTCGAAGGGGTCACCGCCTGCCAGCATCTGCCGCAGGATGCCCACGGTCAGCAGCGCCTCTTCGGCCGCAGGGGCCATCAGTGCCTGTTGCGAATCACCGCCCCAGCCTGCCGCGCCGCCCATGCCGCTGCGGCCGTAGCCCGTGCTGCCATAGTCGCCCATGGGTCCGCTCACGGAATGGCCGTATCCCGAGTAGCCGCCGCCGTAGCCCGTGCCGGGCCCGCCCGAAGGGCCAGAACCGCCGCCATATCCGCCCCCATAGCCCGTGCCGGGAGCGCCGCCGCCCCGCGAACCGCCGCCACCGGGCGTGCCCACCACGGCGTATCCGACGGGTTGCACGCCATGTTCGCGCAGGCTGGCGGCGGTTTTCTTGTATTCATCCACCAGCAGCTTGCCCAGCAGGTCGCGCATGTGCTGCATCCACAGCTGGCGCACTTCCGCCGGCACGCCGGTTTCACCCACCACCTGTTGCAGTGCACGGATGTAGCTCTCCGGCCGCAGGGGGTTGCGCTCGGGCTGCACGCTGCGCAGGCCTTGCGCCGCGCTCACCAGCGTGTTGAGTTCGGCCAGCACCGCGTCGGTGGCATGCAGCGCAGACTGCTGGGCCTTGGACAGCTCCACCTGGGCCTGCATCTCGCTCTCGTCCATGAGCGAGAGCTCGCCGAAGTCCATGCCGGTGTCTTCGGCCGCACGCCCCTTGGCGATGGACGGCCCTTCCGCAAAGATCTCCAGCAGGGCCATGGAGTAGCCCTTGACCAGCGCCGCTTCATGCTGGTTGAGCAGGCGCAGGCTGTCGCTGATCAGGTTGCGCTGCTGGATGTTGCGGTTGCTCGATTCTTCCTCCGCCAGGGCCGACTGCGTGACCTTGACGAGCTGCCCCATCAGCGCCTCGCCGCCCCGTACGGCATTGACAACGCAGGCGCGAAACACGGTTCTCGAACGAAGCGCTGTCTGGGACATGGTGGGGGATGGAAACGAAGAAACTTCCGGCAGCAATGCTACTTGACCTGACGCGTTATTTGAGCGCCTTGTAACGCATGCGCTTGGGCTTGGCGCCCTCTTCGCCCAGACGCTTTTTCTTGTCGGCTTCGTACTCCTGGTAATTCCCGTCAAAGAACTTCCATTGGCTGTCGCCCTCGGCCGCCAGGATGTGCGTGGCAATGCGGTCGAGGAACCAGCGGTCGTGGCTGATAACCAACACCGTGCCGGCGTACTCCAGCAACGCGTCTTCCAGAGCGCGCAGGGTTTCCACGTCCAGGTCGTTGGAGGGTTCGTCCAGCAGCAGCACGTTGCCACCGGCGATCAGCGTCTTGGCCAGGTGCAGGCGGCCGCGTTCACCGCCCGAGAGCATGCCCACCTTCTTCTGCTGGTCGCCGCCGTTGAAGTTGAAACGGCCGGCATAGGCGCGGCTGGCCATGGTGAACTTGCCGATGTTGATCATGTCCAGGCCGCCGGAGATGTCCTCCCACACCGTCTTTTCGTCCGACAGCGCATCGCGGTGCTGGTCCACGAAGGCCATCTTCACGGTGGCGCCAATCACCACCTCGCCGCTGTCGGGCTGCTCGCGGCCCGCGATCAGCTTGAACAGCGTGGATTTACCCGCGCCGTTGGGGCCGATGATGCCGACGATGGCGCCGGCCGGGATGTTCATGGACAGGTTGTCGATGAGCACGCGGTCGCCAAACGACTTCGTGACGTTCTTGAACTCGATGACTTGCGTGCCCAGGCGGTCGGCCACAGGAATGAAGATTTCCTGCGTCTCGTTGCGCTTTTGGTACTCGTAGTCGCTCAGTTCCTCGAAGCGGGCGATACGCGCCTTGCTCTTGGCCTGGCGGCCCTTGGCGTTCTGGCGCACCCACTCCAGTTCCTTCTTCAGGGCCTTGGCGCGGGCTTCCTCGCCCTTTTGCTCGGACTCCAGGCGGGCCTGCTTCTGGTCCAGCCAGGTGCTGTAGTTGCCCTTGTACGGAATGCCGTGGCCCCGGTCCAGCTCCAGGATCCACTCGGCCGCGTTGTCGAGGAAGTAGCGGTCGTGGGTGATGGCCACCACGGTGCCAGGGAAGCGGTGCAGGAACTGCTCCAGCCAGTCGACGGACTCGGCATCCAGGTGGTTGGTGGGCTCGTCCAGCAGCAACATGTCGGGCTTGGACAGCAGCAGGCGGCACAGCGCGATGCGGCGCTTTTCGCCCCCCGACAGCAGCTCGATCTTGGCATCCCACGGGGGCAGGCGCAGCGCATCGGCGGCGATTTCGAGCTGGTGCTCGGAGTCGGTGCCGGCGGTGGCGATGATGGCTTCCAGGCGGGCCTGCTCGGCGGCGAGGGCATCAAAGTCGGCATCGGGCTCGGCGTAGGCGGCATACACCTCTTCGAGCTTGGCCTTGGCGGCAAAGACTTCGCCCATGGCCTCTTCCACGCTCTCGCGCACGGTGTGCTCGGGGTTGAGCTGGGGCTCCTGGGGCAGGTAGCCGATCTTGATGCCCGGCATCGGGATGGCTTCGCCCTCGATTTCCTTGTCCACCCCGGCCATGATCTTGAGCAGCGTGGACTTGCCCGAGCCGTTCAGGCCCAGCACGCCGATCTTGGCACCGGGGAAAAAGCTGAGGGAGATGTCTTTCAAGATCTGCCGCTTGGGCGGCACGGTCTTGGAGACGCGATTCATCGAATAGACGTATTGGGCCATTGGGTTCTCTAACCTGCGGGAAGTGGGCAGAAATTCTGCGTGCAAAAGGTGATTATCGGGCCATGCGACAATATGCCCCGTGACGGGCTCCAGTTGCCCGCCGCATCAGCACACTGCTGGGGACAAAAGAAGCACCCCGCTTCCCGGCTCCCACTCCTGAACCTCATCAGCCTGAGACTGGCTCGGCAACCCGCAGGTTGTACGACAGGCCGATACCCAGCGCCCCGGACGGGCGTATCCGACGACATGACATTTGACGAACTGAACCTGGCTCCTGCCATCCTGAAGGCCGTGCATGAAACGGGCTATGAGACGCCCACCCCCATCCAGGCCCAGGCCATTCCCGCCGTGCTGGAAGGCCATGACCTGCTGGCAGGCGCACAGACAGGCACCGGCAAGACCGCAGCGTTCACCCTGCCCATGCTGCATCGCCTCGCGCAAGGCACAGCACCCAAGAACAAGTTTGGCGGCAAGGGCATCCGCGCCCTGGTGCTGACCCCTACCCGCGAACTCGCAGCCCAGGTGGAAGAGTCCGTACGCGAATACGGCAAATACCTCGACATCAACTCCACCGTGGTCTTCGGTGGCGTGGGCATGAACCCGCAGATCGACCGCATCAAGCGCGGCGTGGACATCCTCGTGGCCACCCCCGGCCGCCTGCTGGACCTGCAGCAGCAGGGCTTCATGGACCTGTCCACCGTGGAAGTGCTGGTGCTGGACGAAGCCGACCGCATGCTGGACATGGGCTTCATCCACGACGTGAAGAAGGTGCTGGCCCTGGTGCCGCGCGACAAGCAGAGCCTGCTGTTCTCGGCCACCTTCAGCGACGAAATCCGCGAGCTGGCGAATGGCCTGCTCAAGAACCCCCAGAGCATTCAGGTCACGCCCCGCAACACCACGGTGCAGCGCATCACCCAGGTGATCCACCCCGTGGGCCGCGGCAAGAAGAAGCAGGTGCTGCTGCACATCATCCAGCAGCACAACTGGAGCCAGGTGCTGGTGTTCACGCGCACCAAGTTCGGCGCCAACAACGTGGCCGAGTTCCTGACCAAGAACGGCGTCTCGGCCATGGCCCTGCACGGCAACAAGAGCCAGAGCGCCCGCACGCAGGCCCTGGCGGGCTTCAAGAGCGGCGACATCCGCGCCCTGGTGGCCACCGATATCGCTGCGCGCGGCATCGACATCGACGAGCTGCCGCACGTCGTGAACTACGAAATCCCCAATGTCTCGGAAGACTACGTGCACCGCATCGGCCGCACGGGCCGCGCCGGCAATAGCGGCGAGGCCGTGAGCCTGGTCTGCATGGACGAGGAAGGCTTCATGATGGAGATCGAGCGCTTCACCAAGCAGCAGATCCCCGTGCAGGTCATCGAAGGCTTCGGCCCCGAGCCCGGCGAGAAGGCCGAGCCCATCGCCATGGGCCGCCAGACCATCTGGGGCGGCGCGGGCAAGCCCCCAAGCCGTGAAGTGATGCAGGCCGCCGCGAAGGCCGCCCGCAGCGAGATGATGGAGCGCATCCGCACCAACAAGGCGACCCAGGGCGGCGGCCAGGGCCAGGGTGAGCGCGGCCCGCGCCAGGCCAATGGCAATGGCAATGGTGGTGGCGGCGGCGGACGCTCCGGCGGGCGTGGCCCCCAGGGCGCTGCCGGTGGCGGCCGTGGCGGCCAGGGCGGCGGAGCGCGGGGTGGCAACGCCCAGCAGCAAGCACCCGCCCGCAGCCGTGGCCCGCGCCAGGAAGGTGGCGGCGCACACCACCGCCATGACGACGCCCAGCCCCCCCGCGCCAACGCGCACCTGGGCACGCATTCGGGCCACAGCAATCCGGGCCATCGCAGCTCCGGCCATGGCGGCGGGCAGCCCGACCCCATGCGGACCAGCGTGGACAGCATGGCGGAGCGCGGACGGCGTGGCGGCGGCGGAGGATACCGCGGTGGCAACCCGGGCGGCGGGGGCTATGGCGGATCGGGCGGCGGCCGTGGCAACGGACCCCGTGGTTCGGGCGGCTCCCGCGGATCCTTCAACCGCTGACCCGCGCACAGGCGCATTGCGGCGGCCGTCAGCCGACTGCCGCCCACGCGCCTTGTGATGTCACTGGGGGCTGCCGCCGCACGGCGGCCCCTCCGCGCCGGGCCATCGCTTTCCAGCGAGGCGGCATGGGTCAAGCTTCTTCAGTGACCTGCACGCAGGGCCTGCACGCGTTGAAGCGTGCCAAGGTATTCCAAGCAGGACCGGCGTCCGCACCCGCGAGCCCCCCCAACTTTCAAGCTGTCAACCTCCGCTTTGCAACGGGATGTAGGCTGACACGGCATCGGGGTGATGCAAAGGTAACATCGCCGTCACATCCGGCCACGCGCCCCGTCTGAGGCAGACCCCCATCATGACCAAGCTCCACTTTTTCCGTTGCCCGCCGTCTGCCTCCACGCCAGGCACGCACCCAACCGCTGCATTGCCCCCCCTTCGCTGGAAGGCGTCGGCCCTGTTGGCCGCCGTGGTACTGGCAGCCTGCTCGAGCACGCCGCTCCCCCCCTGGCCGACCACCCCGACAGCACAGCGTCCGGCACCGCCCGCGCCAGCGCCCCGTCCCCAGGCTGGCGTGGTGGTCCCGGCGCCTCTGGGCCAGGCAGGGCAGCCCGCGCTGTCACAGCCCCAGCCGCAAACGCCCCCGCCGCAGACTTCCGTCATCGCCAGCCCGCTGCCCCCTCAGGCGCCGTTGCTGGTGCAGAACGAAGGGCCGCTGGCGCCGCCCTACGGGCCCGCCGTGGCAGCCCGCTTTCCAGACCCTTCCGTCACCTACAGCACGCCCGGGCTGGGGCGCGACCGCCGCGCGTTCACGACCAATGCAGAGCTGGGCCAATGGCTGAGGTCGCTGGCGGAGTCACCCCAGAGCGATGGCACGCGCACACGGCTGCTGGACCTCGGAATGTCCCAGCGCGGTGAGCCCATCCTGGGCCTGCTGGCAACCCGCGCCGCGGGCACGGACCCCGCCACGCTGGACACCAGCGGCCGGCCCACCGTGGTGCTGATCGGGCAGCAGCATGGCGACGAGCCCGCCGGATCGGAGGCCTTGCTGGTCATCAGCCGCGAACTCACGCAGGGCCTGCTGGAGCCCCTGCTGGACAAGATCAACGTCGTGGTCATCCCCCGTGCCAACCCGGACGGCGCAGCGGCCAGCACCCGCGTGACAGCCAATGGCGTGGACATGAACCGCGACCACCTGTTGCTCAACACACCCGAGGCCCGCGCTCTGGCCCGCGTGGTGAACGACTATCGCCCGATCCTGGTGGTCGATGCGCACGAGTACACCGTGGTGGGCCGCTATCTGGAGAAATTCAACGCCATCCAGCGCTATGACGCGCTGCTGCAGTACGCCACGACGGCGAACTACCCTGAATTTCTGACCAAGGCCTCGCAGGAGTGGTTTCACCAGCCGATGATGGCCGCCCTGAAGGCACAGGGCTTGACCAGCGACTGGTACTACACCACCTCGACGCGGCCCGACGACAAGACCATCTCGATGGGCGGGACCCAGCCTGACACGGGGCGCAATGTGAATGGCCTGAAGAACACGGTGAGCCTGCTCGTCGAGACCCGGGGCGTGGGCATAGGCCGCATGCACATCCAGCGGCGCGTGCACGCCCAGGTCACCGCCATCACCAGCGCATTGCGCAGTACCGCCGACCGCGCAACCAACCTGGAGCAGGTGCGGTCCTTCGTGGTGCGCGACGTGAGCGCGCAGGCCTGCCGCGACCAGGTCGTGATCGAGGCCGCCGCCACGCCCACCCAAAGGGACCTGGACTTTATCGACCCCGAGACCGGCGCCGACAAGGTCATCCGCGTCGACTGGAACTCGTCCGTGAACCTCAAGCCCACCAAGACCCGCGCGCGTCCCTGCGGCTACTGGTTGTCGGCCAACTCGAGCGCAGCCGTCGAACGACTGAAACTGCTGGGCCTGCAGGTGCTGCGGATTGCCGAGCCAGGTTCTGTGCTGGCCGACACCTATCGCGAAACGGCGCGCGAGTCTGGCGAGCGCCGCGACGTCATCGGCACGATTGCCGGCGACACCGGCATCGTGCGCGTTCAGGTCTCGCCGATGCGCAGCGCAATCGACGTGCCTGCGGGCAGCTTCTACATTCCCCTGAACCAGCCCCGCGCCCACCTGGCGGTGGCGGCCCTGGAGCCAGACACGCAGAACAGCTACTTCGCCAACCGCGTGATCGAGGAACTGGGCCAGACCGCACGGGTCATGGCAATCCCCCCACTGGTGTTCGAGGAAAACTGAGACAGCAGCCCCGAGCAAGGGCTCTGACTGGCTTGCCCCTCGCCCAGGCGTCAAGGCCAACATGAGAGCGAGTGCCACAGACAGCGCAACCGAGAGCGCAACCCAGTTCCGGGCTGGTCACGCGACACCTGCAAACGCCCGTGCCTTCCCGCCACCACATCCCATCGCACCCAAGGGCGGCAACGGATGAAGCCGGGGAAAGCCGCTGTTTACTATCAAAAATATAGCTTGAAGTGCTTATGCAGTAAGCGCTGAGGCCGATTTTTACCGAATATTTTTGATTCAACCCCGCTCATGCAGCGGCGCAGGCCCGGTGGGCCGCGACCTGCGCGTGCGCGTGCGCTCCCGAACGTGGTCGGACATGGCGGCAGCCAGCGCGTCATGGGCGACAAACACCGTGCTTCCCCACTCCTGCCGCAAGCGGCGCGCGTCGTCGTCGCTGTGGCTGCGAACCACGGTCTCGATCGCTGGATTCAGCGTCGTGGCCGTGTCGATGATCTGGCGCACATCCAGCGTGCCCGGCGTTGCAATCACCACCATCGCGGCCCGGGCGATGTGCGCCTGGATCAGCACGGCCGGGTCTGTCGCATCACCAAACACAGCAGCGACGCCGTCCGCCCGCAAGGCCTCCACCAGCTCGCGGTTTTGATCGGCCACCACAAAGGGGATGTCGCTGGCCGCCAGCACACTGGCCACACTGCGGCCCACACGGCCATAGCCGACCAGCACGACCTGCCGGGCCAGGTAGCGGGAATCGGTGCTCTGGGGCAGCTCGGCCAGCGGGTCATCGCGCTGCTCGAGCCTGCGGGCCAACGCGGAGCGCGCCAGCAGCCATGCCTGCAGCGGCGCGATGGCGTGAAACAGCAGCGGATTCAGCGCCATGGAAATCAGCGCGCCCGCCAGCACCAGACTGCCGCCTTCGGCCGGCAACAGGCCCAGCGATGCGCCCAGCGCCACAAGAATGAACGAGAACTCGCCGATCTGCGCCAGGCTGGCCGACACCGTCAGCGCCGTATGCAGCGGATAGCGGAACGCCAGCACCAGGCCCGCGGCCGCCACGGTCTTGCCCACCATGATGATCCCCACCACCGCGATGACCTGCAGTGGCCGGTCCCACAAGACCGCCGGGTTGAACAGCATGCCCACGGAAACGAAGAACAGCACCGCAAAGGCGTCGCGCAGCGGCAGAGACTCATGGGCGGCCCGGTGGGCGAACTCCGATTCGCGCATGACCATGCCCGCAAAAAAAGCCCCCAGCGCGAACGAAACGCCAAAGAGAGCCGCAGACCCAAAGGCAATGCCCACGGCGGCTGCCACCACGCAGAGCGTGAACAGTTCGCGGGACCCGGTGCGCGCCACCTGCCACAGCAGCCAGGGAAAAAGACGGCGGCCCACCAGCAGCATCAGGGCCACAAAGGCGCCTACTTGCAGCAAGGTCCAGCCCAGGGTTTGCCACAGGGTGGCGCCGTCCAACGTGTCGGCCGCTCCGCCCAGCCACCCCGCCAGGGGTGGCAGCAGCACCAGCACGAGCACCATGGCCAAGTCTTCCACCACCAGCCAGCCCACCGCGATGCGGCCGGTGTGGGTATCGAGAATGCCCAGCGTCTCCAGCGCACGCAGCAGCACCACGGTGCTGGCCACCGACAGCGCCAACCCGAAGACCAGCGCGCCTCCCAGGCCCCACCCCCACCAAACCGCCAGAGACATCCCCAGCGCCGTGGCCACCATCATCTGCACCACGGCACCGGGCACGGCGATCTTTCGCACGGCCAGCAAGTCGCCCCACGAAAAATGCAGGCCCACGCCAAACATGAGCAGCATCACGCCGATCTCTGCCAGCTGGCTGGCCAGACCCGCATCGGCCACGAACCCCGGCGTGAAAGGCCCGAGCACCACGCCTGCGAGCAGGTACCCCACCAGCGCAGGCAGCCGCAGACGCGCCGCCACAAAGCCGAACGCGAGCGCAAGGCCCAGCGCCGCAGCGATGGTGTGAATAAGAGCGACGCTGTGGGGCATGCGAATGAAGGGACAGAGGTGCCCAAGGAAGACAACAACCCGTATAGCAATAACCGCGCACGCGGCGGAGCGCACGTCGGTGCGTCCGTTATACCCCTAAGCGCCTGTTCAATGTCTTTTTGGAGTCGCACAAGGTCCTTGCCGGGATGGGATGCCA